>NZ_DAMAGB010000008.1:120450-135946 GCF_031995485.1 Janthinobacterium sp. | reverse complement strand
GTACTGTGCGGGCCAGCTCGACAGTGTTGAAGCGCAGGTCAAGGTGCTCGAGGGCGACATGCTCAAGCCGTTTGCCGATGGCGAGGTGCTGCAATGAGCGCTGTGAATACGTCCGGCGTGACGTTCGGCGACTGGATGCAAGCGACGCAGGCCGGCGTGGAAAACGCGCTCGACCAGTTCCTGCCCGCGCTTGACGCCGTGCCGCACAAGCTGCACGCGGCCATGCGCTATGCGCTGCTCGGCGGCGGCAAGCGCGTGCGCCCGCTGCTGGTGGTGGCGGCCGGCGAACTGTTCGATGCGGACGCCGCCACGCTGGCGCGCGCCGCCAGTGCGCTGGAAATGATACATGTCTATTCGCTGGTGCATGACGACATGCCCTGCATGGACGATGACGCTTTGCGCCGTGGCAAACCCACCGTGCATGTGGCCTACGATGAAGCGACCGCGCTGCTGGTCGGCGACGCGCTGCAGTCGCAGGCGTTCACGGTGCTGGCCGAAGGCACGGCGATTCCCCCGGCACGGCAGATGGCGATGCTGCGGCTGCTGGCGCAGGCCTCGGGTTCCTTCGGCATGTGCGGCGGCCAGGCGATCGACCTCGACAGCGTGGGCCTGGCCTTGTCGCTGGCACAGCTGGAACAGATGCATCAGCTGAAGACGGGCGCCTTGCTGCGCGCGGCCGTGATACTGGGCGCGCTGGCCGGCAAGGACCTGGAGCCCGACGACATGGCGGCGCTGAACGCCTATGCACGCGCCATCGGGCTGGCGTTCCAGGTGGTCGACGATGTGCTCGACGCCACGGCCGATTCGGCCACGCTGGGCAAGACGGCAGGCAAGGACGCGGCGGCCAACAAGCCGACCTATGTGTCGATACTGGGCCTGGAGCCGTCAAAAGCCCTGGCAGAACAATTGCGGTGCGACGCCCATGCGGCGCTGGCGCCATTCGGGGACAAGGCACGCCGCCTGCGCGAGCTGGCGGACCTGGTCGTGCAGCGGAAGGCATAAATGAAACTGTTAGAAACCATCAATGAACCGGCGCAAGTGCGCCAGCTGGCCCGTTCGCAACTGGTGCCGCTGGCACAGGAACTGCGCAGCTTCCTGCTCGATTCCGTATCGAAGACGGGCGGCCATCTGTCGTCCAACCTGGGCACGGTCGAGCTGACCGTCGCGCTGCACTACGTGTTCAACACGCCGCACGACCGCATCGTATGGGATGTCGGCCACCAGACCTACTCGCACAAAATCCTGACGGGGCGCCGCGAGCGCATGTACACCTTGCGCCAGCAGGGCGGCATTTCGGGGTTCCCGAAACGCGACGAGAGCGAATACGACACCTTCGGCACGGCCCATTCGTCGACCTCGATTTCGGCCGCGCTGGGCATGGCGCAGGCGGCCAAGATCAAGGGCGACCCGCTGCATGCGATCGCCGTGATCGGCGACGGCTCGATGACGGCCGGCATGGCCTTCGAGGCGATGAACAATGCGGGCGTGCAGGACGACGTCAACCTGCTGGTGATTTTGAACGACAACGACATGTCGATCTCGCCGCCGGTCGGCGCGCTGAACCGCCACCTGGCGCGGCTGATGTCGGGCCAGTTCTATGCGGCCGCGAAAAACGTCGGGAAATCCGTGCTGCCCGGTCCCGTGCTGGAGCTGGCCAAACGCTTTGAAGAGCACGCCAAGGGCATGGTGGTGCCTGCCACCATGTTCGAGGAATTCGGTTTCAATTACATCGGCCCGATCGATGGCCACGACCTCGACTCGCTGATTCCGACCCTGCAGAACATCAAGCAGCTGAAAGGCCCGCAGTTCCTGCATGTGGTGACGAAAAAAGGCCAGGGCTACAAGCTGGCCGAAGCCGAACCGATCCTGTACCACGGCACCGGCAAGTTCAATCCGCTGGAAGGCATCAAGCCGGCCAGCGCGCCGGGCAAGATGACCTACACGGAAGTGTTCGGCAACTGGCTGTGCGACATGGCCGCGCACGACGCGCGCCTGGTGGGCATCACGCCGGCCATGCGCGAAGGCTCGGGCATGGTGAAGTTCGAACAGCAGTATCCGAACCGCTATTTCGACGTCGGCATCGCCGAGCAGCATTCGGTGACGTTTGCCGGCGGCCTGGCCTGCGAAGGCCTCAAACCCGTAGTGGCGATCTACTCGACTTTCCTGCAGCGCGCCTACGACCAGCTGATCCACGACGTGGCGCTGCAGAACCTGGACGTGACGTTCGCGCTGGACCGCGCCGGCCTGGTCGGCGCCGATGGCGCCACGCACGCCGGCAACTATGACATGGCGTTTTTGCGCTGCATCCCGAACATGGTCATCATGGCCGCGTCCGACGAAAACGAATGCCGCCAGATGCTTACCACCGGCTACTACTATCCAGGACCTGCCGCGATCCGCTATCCGCGCGGCGCCGGCGCCGGCGCGGCCATCGTGCCGGAACTGGCCAGCATCGAGATCGGCAAGGGCGAGATCAAACGCCAGGGCAAGAAGATCGCCATCCTGGCCTTCGGTTCGATGGTGGCGCCGTCGGTCGGCGCCGCCAGCCAGCTCGACGCGACGGTGGCCAACATGCGCTTCGTCAAGCCGCTCGACGTGGCGCTGGTGAAGCAACTGGCGGCTGAACACGACTATCTGGTGACGGTGGAAGAGGGCTGCATCATGGGCGGCGCCGGTTCGGCCGTGGCCGAAGCGCTGGCCGCCGAGGGTATCGTCAAGCCGATCCTGATGCTGGGCTTGCCCGACCAGTTCATCGACCATGGCGATCCGGTGCAGCTGCTGAAAAACGTGGGCCTCGATAGCGCGGGCATCGCCGCGTCGATCCGCCAGCGTTTTCCACTCGACGCTGCTGAGCCGCGCCTGGCTGTCGTTATTTCGTAGGTCGGATTAGCGCGCAAGCGCGTAATCCGACAACATTGTTGGCTAACCGTGGTGGTGTCGGATTACGGCCTGCGGCCTAATCCGACCTACCCGACCCATCCGACCCATCCGGCCCACGTTCATATGGCGGCGCCGTCGAAGCCCGCACCACCAGCTCGGGCGCGGGCGCGATGCGCATCGGCGCGTCCGCCTGCGGACTGGCAATCAACTCCAGCAGCAGCGCAATCGCCATGCCCGCCGCTGCGGCGGTCGGCACCGCCACCGTGGTCAACGCCGGGCGCGCCTGGTGCGCACCCTGAATATCGGTCAAACCGATCACCGACAACTGCTGCGGCACCTTGATGCCCAGGTCGGCCGCCGCATGCATCAGCCCCAGCGCCGGCAAGTCATTGGTGGCAAACACTGCCGTCACCGGCGGCGTGGCGGCCAGCAGCGCCGCTCCTCCTTGCAAGCCGCCGTCGACCGAATCGTGCACGCGCACCGTGCGCAGCACCGCATCCGCATGGCCCAGCCTGGCCAATTCATCGTTGAAGCCCCGTTCGCGCTCGGCATGCACGCCAGGCACGCCACCGACCAGCACGCCGATACGGCGGTGGCCCAGCGCGATCAGGTGGCGCGCCGCCAGCGCGCCGGCCAGGTGAAAGTCGACCGCCACGCAGGGCAGGCCCGGCGGCTCGTGCGGCTTTTCCCACATGCCCAGCACCACGGTAGCGCCGCGCCGCGCGGTGGCTTTCAGGTCGTCGATCGATGGCTCGGCGTTCATCACCAGCACGCCGTCGGCCAGCGTGCCGGCGATCTGGTCGAGATACGCCCGGCCCGTTTCGCGGTCGTCGTTGGTATTGCAGACGATCAGGAAGCGGCCGTGCTGGCGCGCCGCCTGCTCGGCGGCCAGCGCATATTCGGGATAGAACGGGTTGGCGATGCTCGACACCATCAGTGCCAGGGTCGGTGCGCGGCCTTCGGCCAGCGCGCGCGCCGTCAAGTGCGGCCGGTAGCCCAGCGCTTCGATGGCGGCCAGCACGCGCGCGCGGGTTTCCTCGCCGACCTTGCCGCGCTGGCGCAGGACGTTCGAAACGGTGGCGGACGTGACGCCGGCGCGCTGGGCGACTTGGGACAGGGTGGTCATGCCTGCATTCAACAGGGTTAGTCGTCGGCTGTCAATCGCAAGCTGGGAATGCTGCAATGCGCCATCGGATTTGATTGCAGGGCAAAAAAAGCTTTGGTATATTCAGTCCAACGGGCGTATCAAGAAAACCATATCACTAAAAAAAGCCTGCAGAAATCGCGTGCCTGAGCTGGTCTTACCATTTGCGGGCACTTTTTTTTGCAAAGGCTGGTTAAGCGCTTAACCTACTGGAGACCAGCATGGCCAGCATTACTCTCAATGCAGTGCAGAAGTCATACGGCGGCGGCGCGCCAGTGATCCGCAATGTCGATCTCGAGATCGGCGAACATGAATTCTGCGTCTTTCTCGGCCCCTCGGGCTGCGGCAAATCGACCCTGCTGCGCATGATCGCCGGCCTGGAAGATGTGTCCGGCGGCGAACTGCGCATAGGTGGCGAACTGATGAACGACGTGGCGCCGGCCGAACGGGGCGTGGCGATGGTGTTCCAGAGCTATGCGCTGTTTCCGCACATGTCGGTGTACGACAATATCGGCTTTGGCCTCAAATTGGCCAAGACGCCAAAGGATGAGCTGGACCAGCGCGTGCGCGAAGCGGCGCGCGTGCTGCAACTGGACGAACTGCTCGAGCGCAAGCCGAAGCAATTGTCCGGCGGCCAGCGCCAGCGCGTGGCGATCGGCCGCGCCATCGTGCGCCGCCCGGGCGTGTTCCTGTTCGACGAACCCCTGTCCAACCTGGACGCCACCCTGCGCGGCCAGACCCGCATCGAGATCGCGCGCCTGCACAAGCAGTTCGACCACGCCAGCGTGGTCTATGTGACGCACGACCAGGTCGAGGCGATGACGCTGGCCGACAAGATCGTGCTGCTGCGCGCCGGCCCCGATGTAGCGCGCCTGGGCAGCATCGCCCAGGTCGGCACCCCACTGGAACTGTATCACCGCCCGAACAGCCGCTTCGTGGCTGGCTTTATCGGTTCGCCGCAGATGAATTTTTTGCCGGCCACAGTAGTTGCTGGCGACGCCGCCATGGTGCGCGTCACCCTCGATTCATCGGGCGAACCGATTGCCATCGAGGCCGACGGCCGCGCGCTGCAGGCCGGGCAGAGCGTGTGCGTCGGCGTGCGTCCCGAACACCTGCTGCTGTCGCCACAGGAGGGCAATCGCCTGGTGCGCCGCGTGCTGCTGGTCGAGCGCCTGGGCGAGCAGACCTACCTGCATTTCGAGCAGGCCGGCGGCGAGCCGCTGCTGGCCAAGGCGCCCGGCAATGTGGCCATCGAGGCCGGCGCCGAGCTGGCGCTGGGCATGCTGGCGCAGCACTGCCATCTGTTCACCGACGATGGCAACGCCGTCGCCGCGCCAGTCCAATCCCACCAACTTGCACAGGAGATCGCATGCGCTTAGGAGTCTGTTACTACCCCGAACATTGGCCGGAGTCGATGTGGGAGGACGACGCGCGGCGCATGAAGGCGCTCGGCATCGCCCAGGTGCGCATCGGCGAATTTGCCTGGAGCCGCATCGAGCCGGAACCCGGCAAGCTGCAATGGGAGTGGCTGGACCGCGCCATCGATGTGCTGGGCGCCGCCGGCCTGGACGTGGTGATGTCGACGCCGACCGCCACGCCGCCGAAATGGCTGATCGACCAGCATCCCGATATCCTGCCGGTGGGGGCGGATGGCCGCGCGCGCGCTTTCGGTTCGCGCCGCCACTATGATTTTTCATCGAACGCGTATTTCGATGCTTCCCAGCGCATCGTCACCCTGCTGGCCGAGCGCTACGGCAACCACCCGGCCGTCACGGCCTGGCAGACCGACAATGAATACGGCTGCCACCAGACCGTGGTCAGCTATTCGCCGGACGCCATCGCGCGTTTTCGCGACTGGCTGCGCGCCCGCTACGCCACCATCGAGGCACTCAACGCGGCCTGGGGCACGGTATTCTGGAGCATGGAATACACGAGTTTCGAGCAGGTCGATGCGCCGATCGGCACCGTCACCGAAGCGCACCCGTCGCACCGCATGGACTACCGCCGCTTTGCGTCCGGCGAAGTGGCGCGCTACAACCGCATGCAGGTCGAGATATTGCGCCGCCATGCGCCGGGGCGCGTGATGGTGCATAACTTCATGCAGAATTTTTTCGAGTTCGACCATTATCCGGTCGCCGCCGACCTGGACGCGGCCACCTGGGACAGCTATCCGCTGGGCGCACTGGAAGAATTCTGGTTTTCGCCGGAACTCAAGGCGCGCTGGCTGCGCACCGGCCATCCCGATTTCGCCTCGTTCAACCACGACCTGTACCGCGGCATGTCGAAGCAGCCGTTCTGGGTGATGGAGCAGCAGCCCGGTCCCGTCAACTGGGCCAAATGGAATCCGGCGCCGCTGCCCGGCATGGTGCGGCTGTGGAGCTGGGAGGCGTTTGCCCACGGCGCCGGCTGCGTGTCGTACTTCCGCTGGCGCCAGTGCCCGTTCGGCCAGGAGCAGCTGCACGCGGGCCTGAACACGCCCGACAACCAGCTCGATATCGGCGGCGCCGAAGCGGCGCAGGTGGCGCATGAAATCGCGGCCATCGCAGACACCGCCGCCACCGTGTCGACCAGGGTCGCGCTGCTGTTCGACTACGAGGCCAAGTGGCTGTTCGAAGTCCATCCGCAAGCCCAGGATTTTCAATACGGCCCGCTGGTGTTCGAATACTATTCGGCCCTGCGCTCGCTCGGTTTCGACGTCGACGTGATCCCCACTTCCGCCAGCTTCGACGGCTACCGCCTGATCGTGGTGCCGCCGCTGCCGGTGCTGCCGGCCGACCTGCCGCAGCGCCTGCACGACAGCGGCGCGCAGGTGGTGTTCGGTCCGCGCAGCGGCTCGAAAACCGTGGACCTCACCATCCCCGCCAACCTGGCGCCGGGACCACTGGCGCAGCATTTGCCGATGCGCGTCTGGCGCGTCGACGCGATGCGCCCGACCACGCGCGTGCCGGTGCGGTGGGGGCAGTATCAGGGCGAAGCGCGCATCTGGCGCGACCTGGTCGAAGTGGCCGGCGACACGCAAGTGGTGGCAACGTTTGAGGACGGCCATCCGGCCATCGTGCGCCATGCGCGCTTGCACTACGTGGCGGCGATCGTCGATGAAGCGCTGCTGCGCGATTACCTGGCGGCGGTGGCGCAGGAAGCCGATCTGCCGGTCACGCGCCTGGACGACGGCGTGCGCATCAGCCGGCGCGGCGCGCTCACCTATGTGTTCAATTATGGCGATGCACCGGTGGCGGCAAGCCATCCGCCCGGTGCGCGCTTCGTGATCGGCGCGGCGCAGGTGCCGCCGCAAGGCGTATCGGTATTCCAGTCGTAAGCGGACAGCAGATCCGCGCTGTGATTCATCCATGTAGTTAATCTGAATGAAAACTGAGGAGACACAATGAAACGCATGCTGCAAGCAGGACTGATTTCGGCGACCTTGTTCGCGACGATGGCCCAGGCGGGGACCCTGGCCGTCAATATCGCCTACAAGGGCGCCAGCCAGCGCACCGTCTGGCAAGCCACGCTCGACGAATTCAAGAAGGCCAATCCCGACGTGGAACTGAAGGTGGCATTCGTCGATGAAGAGGCGTATAAAATCCAGCTGCCGAACTGGCTGTCGAGCGAAGCGCCCGATGTCGTTACCTGGCACAACGGCGAGCGCATGGCCTATTACGCCAGCCGCGGCCTGTTCGAGGACCTGAGCGGCGACTGGGCGAAAAACAACTGGAACGAGACCTACGCATCGAGCAAGGAAGCCTCGTCGTACAAGGGCAAGCAGTATGCGATGCCGACCGTCTATTATTCGTGGGGCATGTTCTACCGCAAGGACCTGTTCCAGAAGGCGGGCATCGCGGCCGAACCGAAGACCTGGGCCGAATTGATGGAGGCCAGCAAGAAGCTCAAGGCGGCCGGCATCAGCCCGTTCGCGGTGGCAGGGCGCGATGCCTGGACGCTGGCCGGCTGGTTCGATTACCTGGACCTGCGCATCAACGGCTACGCGTTTCACCAGCAGCTGATGAATGGCGAAATCGCGTACACCGACCCGCGCGTGAAAAAGGTCTACACCACCTGGAAGGGGCTGATTGACAGCAAATACTTCATCGACAATCCGCTGTCGTACGACCTCGATGCGGCGCAGCCCTTCCTGTTCCAGGGCAAGGCGGCGATGATGCTGATGGGGACCTTTATCGCCAAGGGCTTTCCGCCGAAGCAGAAGGAAGTGATGGGCTACTTCCAGTTCCCGGCCATCGATCCGGCCATTACTGGCGCAGAAGAAGGGCCGATCGAGTCGCTGCATATCCCGAGCCGCGCCAAGAACAAGGCCGACGCGCGCCGCTTCCTGGCGTTTGCCGGCACCCCGGCCATCAGCGCCAAGCTGGCCGAAGGCCTGGGCTCCTTGCCGGCCAACAGCAAGTCGGCGCCGCCGGAAGAACCGATTTCGCGCATTGGCTTCGATATCCTGTCCAATACCAAGGGCGGCATTGCGCAGTTCTACGACCGCGACATGACCAAAGAGATGGCCGACGAAGGCATGAAGGGCATGCAGAAATTCGTCAACGATCCGAAGGCGCTGGACGATATCCTGGCCCAGCTCGAGCGCACGCGCAAACGCATCTACAAAAAATCGTGATGCACCGGCCAGGCTGACACCATGCAAATTTCCACTCTTGCCGCCCCCGCTCCGGCACCAGCGCAGGCGCCGCGCCGGCCCGTGCGCTGGTGGTCCGCGCCCGCGTTCAAACGCCACCGCGCCGCCGCACTGTTCCTGGCGCCGGCCTGCCTGCTGGTCGGGCTGTACGTGGTCTACCCGATCCTGTACACCATCTACCTGAGTTTTTTCGAATGGGATGGGCTGGCGGAAAAGAGTTTTGTCGGCCTGGCCAATTACGCCGAACTGCTGCATTCGGCCACCTTCTTTACCGCGCTGAAAAACAATTTCTTATGGCTGGCGCTGTTCCTGCTGGCGCCGCCGGCGGGCCTGGCCGTGGCGCTGTACCTGAACCAGCAGGTGCGCGGCATCCGCCTGGTCAAGTCGCTGTTCTTTGCGCCGTTTGTGCTGTCAGGTGTGGTGGTCGGGCTGATCTTCAGCTGGTTCTACGATCCGACCTTTGGCCTGCTGGCGCTGATCCTCGGCCACGGCGTGCCGGTGCTGGGCGACCCGCGCTATGTCACTTACGGCATCATCTTTGCCGCGCTGTGGCCGCAGACGGCCTACTGCATGATTTTGTTCCTGACGGGCCTGACCTCGATCAATTCGGAGCAGGTGGAGGCGGCGCGCATGGAAGGGGCGAAAGGCTGGAGCATGCTGTTCCACGTAATCCTGCCGCAGCTGCGCCCCAGCACCTTCATGGCGGTGGTGGTGACGATTATCGGCGCGCTGCGCAGCTTCGACCTGATTTCCGTGATGAGCGGCGGCGGGCCTTTCGAAAGCTCGACCGTGCTCGCCTATTACGCCTACGACCAGGCCATCAAGTACTACCGCCAGGGCTACTCGGCCGCGATTGCCGTGGTGCTGTTCGGCCTGATGCTGGTGTATATCATCTACCACTTGCGCCGCATGCTGCGCACCGAACAGTAAGGGGCCGCCATGTATCCGATGCCTGTAGCCAAATGGAAGCCGTGGAACCGGCGCCTGTACCAACTGTCGCTGCCGCTGGCGCTGCTGATCTGGCTGCTGCCGATGATCGCCGTGCTGGTCACCTCGATGCGTTCCACCGAGGAGCTGATGGAGGGCAATTACTGGGGCTGGCCGCGCGACCTGTCGCTGTGGGCCAATTATCATGAAGCGCTGACAGCCTCGCCCATGCTGCATTATTTCTGGAACAGCATATTGATTACGGTGCCGTCCGTGATCGGTTCGATCGCGCTGGCGGCGATGGCCGGCTTTGCGCTGTCGACCTACAAGTTCAAGGGCAACACGTTTTTATTTGCCACCTTTGTCGCCTGCAACTTTGTGCCCGTGCAAATCCTGATGATCCCGGTGCGTAACATGTCGCTGGAATTTGGCGTGTTCAACACGGTGCAGGGACTGGTGCTGTTCCATGTGGCATTCCAGACGGGGTTTTGCACATTGTTCCTGCGCAACTTCATCAAGCAGCTGCCGTTCGAACTGATCGAGGCGGCGCGCATCGAAGGCGCGGGCGAGTGGACGATTTTTACCAGAGTCATCCTGCCCCTGATCCGGCCCGCCCTGGCCGCGCTGGGCATCCTGGTATTTACGTTCGTGTGGAACGACTATTTCTGGGCCCTGTGCCTGACGCAGGGCGACGAGGCGGCGCCGATCACGGTGGGCGTGGCGGGCCTGAAAGGGCAGTGGACCACGGCCTGGAACCTGGTCTCGGCCGGCTCCATCCTGGCGGCGCTGCCGTCGGTGCTGATGTTTTTCCTGATGCAGAAGCATTTTGTGGCCGGCCTGACATTTGGCGCCACCAAAGGGTAGCCCTAAGTAGTATCACGCTGTCTTGGTCCCGCACGCGCCCCTTACAATACCTGACGGATAAGCTGATCAGGAAGCAAAGGGCGCGCAGTGAAATTGAAGCATCTTCATCGTCGGGTAACAGGCCGGGCAGGGCGCTGGGCGGCGTCCCTGCATGGCGTGGGCGACCGGCTGGCGCAGCGCCGTCCGCTGTGGATGGTCACCCTCGCCATCGATGAAGCCAATTTGTCCGAAGGCTTGCGCGCGGCCTGTGCGGCCAGCGCCATGCTGCTGCTGGGCCTGTTGTTCGACCATCCCGATTTTTCCTGGGCCGCCATCGGCGCCTTCTGGACCTGCCTGGCCGACGCGGCCGGCACGCGGCGCATGCGTTTCGTGTCGATGACGGGCTTTGCCGTGCTGTCGACCTTTGCCGGCGGCGTGGCGGCGCTGGCCGCCGGCCATGGCATGTTCACTGCAGCGCTGGCCGTGCTGGCGTTTTCCTGGGCCGGCGCGCTGGCGCGCATTTGGGGCGCGGCGGCGGCGCAGGTGGCGATCCTGGCGGCCACCGCCTGCGTGGTGATGGTGACCCATCCGCTCCATTCGGTGGCGCAGGCAGTGCCCTTCCTGTCCATTTATCTGTTCGGCTGCCTGTTTGCCACCGTGCTCAGCTTTACCGTCTGGCGCATCCACCCCTTTGGTCCTGGCAAGCGCGCGATCCGCAGCGCCTATCTGCGCCTGGCCGGCATCGCGCGCGACAATGCGCGCTATCTCAAACGCAGTGGCGGCCACGCCGATGCCGGCGGCAGCGCGCATGGCGCCAGCTACCGCTCGCAGGCGCGCGCCGCACTGGAGGCGGCCCGGGTGGCGCTGGCCGCCGTGCCGCCTGCTCGCGCCGGCAACAGCGCGCTGTTCGACAACCTGCTGCTGGCGCTCAGCGACGGCGAGCGCATCTTCGCCTACCTGATCGCCGTCACGCATGCGTGCGAGCGCGAGCAGCACCGCCTGCGCCACGATCCGCGCGCGCGGCGCAGCCTGGAAGTGATGTCGCTGCTGCTGCGCCGCCTGGGCCAGTCGCTGCAGCGCCACCCGGAAAGCGTGCCGCGGCAGTTGCAGCGCCGCCTGGCCGACAGCGGCCGGCGGCTGGAAGCGGCGCTGGGCGCCTTGCTGCCGCTGCAGCTGAACGTCGATTTCATGGAGCTGGGCCTGCCGCGCGCCACGCGCCGGCCGTGGCGCCTGGCTGCGGCCCACGTTCTGGCGCAGGCGTGGCAGACCTTGCGCGTCAACGCCAGCATGCGCTCGCTGGGCTGGCGCCATGCGGCGCGCGTGGCGCTGGCCACCACCAGCGGTTTTCTGCTGGTCGAATCGCTGCAGATCCCGTTTGGCTACTGGGCCACCATGGCCACGCTCTTGATACTGCAGCCGTCCGTGTCGACCACCTGGCCGCGCGGCATCGAGCGCGTCGCCGGCAGCGTGGCCGGCGGCCTGCTGGCGGTGCTGATTGGCCTGGCGGTGCATACGCCGCTGGCCATTTCGCTGGTGGTGTTTCCGCTGATTGTCGCCACCATGGCGCTGCGCCGCGTCAGCTACAGCCTGCACGTGATGTTCATGACGCCGGCCTTTGTGCTGGTGGCCGACTATGCCATGCCGGCCAGCGAGATGGCGTATGCCATGAGCCGCCTGGGCAACAATGTACTGGGCTGCGCGCTGGCCTTGCTGGCGACATTTTTCCTGTGGCCCGATCGCGAAGCCGACGACCTCGACCAGCGCCTGGCCGGCGCCGTGTCGGCCAACCTGCAATACCTGCTGGGCGTGCTGGCGGCCGGCGGCAAGTGGGACAGCAGCATCGCCCACCTGCGCCGCGAGGCTGGGCTGGCCAGCAACAATGCGGAGCAGGTGGTGCAGCGGCTGCGCATCGAACGCCGGCTGGACCGCAGCAGCGGCACGGGCCTGGCGGCATTGCGCACCTTGCCGCTGCTGCGCCGGGTGGCCGGCAGCACGGCGCGCATCAGCCTGAGCCCCGACGCCGTTCCCGCCACGCCGGTATTGCTGGCGTGGATCGCTGGCGTGGGCCGTGAAATCGACGCCTTGCTGCGCGGCGATGCGAGCGTGCCTGCGCCGGGCGACTGCCAGGCTACCGACCTCAGCACCTTGCAGGCCGACGCCGTGGCGCAGGTGCTGTTGTTGCGCATCCTGCTGCGCCAGCAACTGGGCGCTACAGTACCTCCAGGAAACTCTTCAGCGCCATAATTTCGTCGGATGTCAGCTGCAGGCGCTGCAGCAGCGGCGAGGTAACGGGGAACCTGGGGTCCATCGCCTGCTCCGCATTGCGCGGCGCGGGGCGCAACATGCCCGCGTTATACAGGTTCAGCAATCCCGTCATCTGCGGAAACAGGCCGTTATGCATCCACGGTCCCGATTGCGCCACGCCGCGCAGCGATGGCGTGCGGAACTTGCCGACATCAGCCGCTTCGCCCGTGACCAGGTAGCGGCCCAGGTCCTCGTATTTGCTGCGCCCGTAAAAGGACAGTCCCAGGTTGTGGAATTGCTGGTCGGTCAGCAGGGCGCCGCTGTGGCAGGTCATGCAGCGCGCCTTGGTGCGGAACAGGTGCAGGCCCAGCAGCTCGCGCTGGTCCAGCGCCGTGCGCTCGCCGGCCAGGAACGCGTCAAAGCGCGTGGCTGGCGGCAGCAGGGTGCGCTGGTAAGCGGCCAGCGCGCCGAGGATGCGCGCCAGCGTCACGCCGCCGGACTGGCCGAAGGCGGCGTCGAACTGCGCGCGGTAGTTGTCCAGCCTGGCCAGCTTGGCCGCCAGCGCCGGCACCTCCATCGCCATTTCGTCGGCATGTTGCAACGGTCCCAGCGCCTGCACTTCCAGGCTGGCCGCGCGGCCGTCCCAGAACAGCGCCCTGAGCTGGCCCACGCCCAAGAGGCCCGGCGTATTGCGCTGGCCCGGCCGGCCTGCGTGGCCCAGCGAGGTGCGCTTGGCATCGGCAAAGCCGTGGGCGGGATGGTGGCAGCTGATGCAGGCGACCGCATTCGAGCGCGACAGGCGCGGATCGTTGAACAGGCGCTGGCCCAGCGCCGCCACCCTGGGCGCCACCGCCGGCACCGGGATGGACGAGACCGGCGCCAGTTCCGCCGGCGTGATGCCGTCGGGCACCTGCGGGCGCGGCCAGCTGGAAACCGGCCCGGCATATATCTGGCGCAAACAGGACAGGTCCCAGCCCTTGCCCGCCTTGCAGGGCGCCGCCGTGGCGTCCTGCGCATGGCCGCTTACGCCCGGCAACAGGGCGCCCGCTGCCAGCAGGAGGGCGGTGCCCGCTTTCTTCATGCGTCTCATCAGAAGCGATAGCCCAGTTCCAGCGTGAACTGGCGCCCCTTCTCATAGACGATCTCGGCCGAGGCATACAGCGGATTGGTGCGGTTGGTCACGTTTTCCACCGCCAGGTTCAGATAACCTTCGCCCGGCCCTGTTTTTGGCAATGCATATTGCACGCGCATGTCCCAGCTGATCGACTTGCCGACCGTGGCGTCCTCGAACACGCTGGCCACGCCGCCGTCGAACAGCCTGCTCTCGCCGGTGCTGACCAGGCCGCTTTCAGGCCCGCGCACGCGCAGGAAATTGTCGAGCTTCAGGCGGTAGGCGGGCACGTCGGTCGACAGCAGCAGGCGCGCCGTCCACGGCCGGTTGTAGTTGCTGGCCGGCATGTCGGTCAACAGCATGAACTTGCCCTTGTAGTAAATGTAGCCATCGAGGCCATTATCGATATTGCGGATGGTTTCGTCGTAATCGGCATGCGAGCTGTTGGTATGGGTCTTGTCGACGCCGAACTGCACCCGGGTCGAGGTACCTGCCCACTGCAGCGGCCGCACGGTCTCCGCCGACAGCGTCCACAGCTTGCTGTTGGTATGGCCGACGTTGTCCCAGTAGAAGTTGGCGGCCGATACCACGTGATACACCATCTCGTCGCGCCCGGCGCGCAGCACGCGCTTGGCGCTCCACTTCATGCCGCCCCATTGCTGGCTGATACCGAACATTTTCTCGTCGGTATAGGGCGACTTCATGTCGCCCAGTTTCAGCCAGGTCCAGTTGGTGGCCATTTCGGGCGTGCCCCAGTCGGTCAGCAGGCCGTTCGACAGCCTGCGCGTCTGCGGCGACGCCTGCAGCGCCAGGCGCTTGGCGCGCGCATAGAAGTCGAAGAAATTGCGGCCATAATAGCGGTTGGCGCCGAATTCGAGCTGCGTGCTGCCGTTGCCGCCCACGTCCCAGGAAGCCGACAGGCGCGGCGCGAAGGTGGCTTTCGGCGTCAGCTCGTCATCATCGTAGCGCGCGCCCAGGCGCAGGCGTACGTCGCCGGCCTTGATGTCGTCCTGCAGGTGGACGGCGCGCGTCTTGTTGCTCAGCTCGTAAGAGCCGGCGTAGTAGATGATGCGCTGCGCCAGGTACTGGCCGCGCACGGTGGACGCCGCATTCCACGGCGTGGCCATGGAACAATACTGCGTGTCCACACCGCCGCCCACCATGGCGCAGCTATTGATATTGACCGATGCCTGGTATTGCTCGTATTGCGTATGGCGCACATAGCTGCTGCGCTGCTGGCCCAGTTCCAGTCCCGCCTGGAAGGCGTGCGTGGCGCCCAGGAAGGTCACCGGGTCCCACTTCAGCTTGCCTTTGTAATCGATATTTTCCTGTTCCTGGTCCACATTGCCGAAGCCGCCTTCGTTGCTGGCCCAGCCTGTCGCATTGGTGCCCGTCCTGACGCCCCAGTTTTTCTCGGAAGAGTAGCGCCAGGCTTTCCAGATGCTCGAATCGGCGCTGCGCGAACTGTCCATCTTCTTCCAGCTCAGGCGATGGTCCATGGTGGCGCCAGCGAGCCAGTCCAGCGGATGGACCAGGCCCAGGTTGATGCCGTTGCCGCCGCTTTTCAGGTGAAAGCTGCTGTTCTTCGTATTGGCGATGAAATGGTCGCCGCTCGACGGCGCGTGCATCAGCGACAGGTCGGCCTTCACGCCGGGGCCGATGGTCCAGAAGGCCCGCACGAAGGCGTTGTCGTTGCCGCGCTTTTGCACCTTGC
>NZ_DAMAGB010000008.1:21263-120440 GCF_031995485.1 Janthinobacterium sp. | reverse complement strand
GCAGGCCGTTGCCATAGCCGTTCAGGGGAATCTCGGAGGTCTTGCGCACGAAGCTGCCGATCAGGCTGAAGTTGTCCGTCAACTTGCCTTGCAGCGCGGCGCGGTAGGTCCATTTTTCAAATTCGGGTTGCAGGTCGGCGGTGGTCGAATTGGCCGCGCTGGCGCGCTGGCTGTCGTTGAGCTTGTATTGCATCCAGCTCGAACGCGTGCTTTCCACCGACACCTGGCCGCCCAGCTTGCGCGTCGGCGCGCAGGTATTGGCGTTGACCACGCCGCCCTTGAAGCGGCCATATTCGGCGCCGACGTTCGAATCGAGCACCGTCACCTCGCACAGCAGGCTGGTATCGATGGCGAAGCCCTGGCTGGCCGACGGCGGCGTGGTGGCGTTGTTGGTCTTGGCGACACTCACGGTGGGATTGTTGGTCGGGCCGATATCGTTGTTGAGCGACATGCCGTCCATCTGGTACAGATTGTCGTAGAACTTGGCGCCGTTGATGCTGATGTCGGCCGGTGCCAGCTCGCCCTGGGTGGCGGACTCCAGCTGTTTGTTGGCGAACTGTACGCTGGGATTAATGCGCAGCAAAGTGGTGATATTGCCGTCGATGCCATTCATGGCCTCGATCTGGCGCCGGTCCAGCTTTTGCTCGCCCAGCGATTCGCGCTCGGCCTGCAGGCGCACTTCGGGCATCACCTGGTGCGCGGGTTTGTCAGGATCGGCCTCGGCGGCAAAGGACAGGGGAGTGGTGCTGCTGGCGCCAAAGGCGAGACTGATGGCCAGCACGGACTGGCGCAGGGTAAAGGTGGAAGACATGGCGACCTTGAAACGGAGAAGAAGGGAGACAGTCCCACGAGACTGTCCTCACCTGCGTAGCTGGGGTCGATTGCTCATGCTGTCAGATGTAAATGATAACCATTTCTATTTGGATTGGCAATATTGATTTTGCCGTTCGTAAAAACAGGGCGCACCTGTGCACGCGGCGGCCTTCATGCAATTGGGCGATAATCGCCGCATCTTCCCCACCATCACAGGATGCCGCGTGAACACCAAAACCATCAACGGCCTGCACCAGGCTTACCGCGACGATATCGCCGATCTCACCACGCGCCGGCCCGTGCCGGGACCGCAGCTGGAGCAGGTTGATCCTTTCCTGTTCCTCAATCACCACGGTCCGCAGACCTATGCGCCGGGCAACCGCGGCTTGCCGTTCGGCCCGCATCCGCACCGCGGCTTTGAAACCGTGACGTTTATCCTCGAAGGCGAGCTGATGCATAGCGACAGCGCCGGCCACGACAGCATCATCCGCGCCGGCGGAGTGCAGTGGATGACGGCCGGTAGCGGCCTGGTGCACGCGGAACTGTCGCCGCCCGCCTTCAAGCGCGCCGGCGGGCCGCTGGAAATCCTGCAGCTGTGGCTGAACCTGCCGCCGCGCCTGAAGATGACGGCGCCGCGCTACCAGGGCGTGCAGGACGAAGCCATTGTCAAGCTCGCCACGCCGGACGGCTTGGGTACCCTGCACCTGGTGTCGGGCCAGTATGCGGGGCAGAAGGGGCCGGTCGAGTCTCTGACGGGCGTCTTCATGTCCTGGCTGGTACTGCGCCCCGGCGCGCGTTTTGCGCGCGATGGCTTGCGTGGACGCAATGTGTTTCTGTATGTGGTCAACGGCGCGCTGGCGCTGGAGGGACGGACAGCCGCCGCGTTTACCCTGGTCGAACTCGATCTGGAAGGCGATGCGCTGGAATTCACGGCGCCCGATGGCGCGGTGGTACTGTTCGGCCATGCCGAGCCGATCGGCGAACCGGTGGTGGCGCATGGCCCGTTCGTGATGAATACGCGCGACGAAATCAACCAGGCGATCCGCGATTATCAGGCAGGAAAGTTCGAGCCAGGTAAAGGCTGAGCTCTTGGTCGATCTGTTCTTCGGCCGGCTTGATCTTGGGCCTCGGCCTGGCTGGCCGGTGTCGCGCAAAGGCGATGTCCAGTTTCGCCAGTGATTGCGCTGATTTGCCGTCTGGCCGCCCGCGGCGGCGCCACATTGTATAGACATAATGGTTCCGCTATCTCTCCAATATTCACTTTTTACAGGCTTGCGGACTATATTTTCAAAAAGGAAAATATATATCGATGAAACGTTGACTCTAAAATAAGTGCGCTCTATATTCGGTTTTGCAGCTTGCAAATTCGATCAATTCATAAGCACTTTTGAGTGGACGTTTTCCCATGCCTAACAAAATCAAGACTGTCGCCGTGTATGCCTTGATACTCGCTGCCGGCCTTGGCAGCGGATATGTGCTGTCGCTGGCACCTGCCCTGTTCAAATCGAATTACACGGAAGGCAATTACGCCGCGTATTTCCCCAATGCCCACAGCAAAGTAGTGTTGTACGGCACCGCCTGGTGCGGCTATTGCGCCAAGACGCGCGACTATTTCAGGGCCAACCATATCGATTTTGTGGATCTCGATATCGAGAAGTCGCCGGAAGCGCTCAAGGCGCACAAAGAATTGGGCGGCGGTGGCGTGCCGGTCGTCCTGATCGGCAACCGCAAGATTACCGGCTACGACGCCGATGCCTTCCAGGCGGCGATCAAGAAAGCCGCCAGCTGATTCCTGGTCCTGTACGCAACATGAAACGGCGGCATGTTGCGTTTTTATCCGCGCCACTCATAAAGGATCAGCATGTTTAAAAAGTTTGCCTTTTTTCTGTTTGTGGCAGGCGCCAGCCTGTCGTTCAACAAGGCTGCGCACAGTGAACCGGGCTGTTCGATCCAGTGCAGCCAGCTGAGAGCGATCTGCCTCGATGAAGGCCGTGGCGCCGCCTCCTGCCGCGACAACTACAATTTCTGCATTGAAAACTGCCGTAACGGGATTTATCCGGAGATGCCGGAGTAGACATAACTGCGCCAGGCCGCTGCGCCTGGTGTCGGCAGGACGCGGTTCGGGCGGCGCATCCTGACGGTCATTTATCGCCTGTCATTTACCGGGAGTCTTGGCAATGCTGAAAAAACTGGGTTTCTTCTTGTTTGCAATGGGTGTGAGCGCATCGTATGCGATGGCGGGCGGCGGCGAGCAGGCATGCTATGCGCAATGCGATGACAATCTTGATCAGTGCGTGGTGGATCATCCGACATCCACCGGTGCTTGCACCAAGATCCACAGCATCTGCTACGAACGCTGTGATCACGTCAACGACTGATACAGCGCTGTAGCACGCAAAGCTCAGGATCGGCTTAGCGCGTAAGGGGCGGCGCGCCATGCATATGTTTGATTGCCTTCCATTTATACAAAGGAGCATCAATGTTTAAAAAGCTGGGTTTCTTTTTGTTTGCCATGGGTGTCAGTGGATCGTATGCCTTGGCCAGCAGTACCGCCGACATATCGGAATGCCAGTCCGAGTGCTATATGGCGCTTGATGCCTGCGTCATGGAGTTCAAGGTTCCGGAATGCGTCCGCCTCAACAAAGCGTGTCTGCAGCGCTGCGGCTAAGCAGCACCTGTCTGATACAAGACGGCGATGCTGTTTGACAGGCATCGCCGTTTTTGTCTCATCCGCGCGCGCGGTCATGCCGCCACAGCACGTCCGTACCGCCGGCAAACCGGTTCAGCACGCGCGACAGCACGAACAGCAGGTCCGACAGGCGGTTGACGTACTGGCGCGGGTGTTCATGGATGGTCTCGCTGCTGGCCAGCGCCACGATGCTGCGCTCGGCGCGCCGGCACACGGTGCGGCACACATGGGCCAGCGAGGCGGCGCGCGAGCCGGCCGGCAGGATGA
Source organism: Janthinobacterium sp. (assembly GCF_031995485.1). Lineage (NCBI taxonomy): Bacteria > Pseudomonadati > Pseudomonadota > Betaproteobacteria > Burkholderiales > Oxalobacteraceae > Janthinobacterium > Janthinobacterium sp. The sequence continues at coordinate 116,671 of NZ_DAMAGB010000008.1, read as the reverse complement.
ATTCGGCCAGCGCCGGCAGGTCCGCATTGTATTTGGCCAGCAGCGCGTCGAGGCGCAGCACATGTTCTTCCCTGATCAGCTGGTAGCCGGGGATGCACAATTCGCCACCGAGATCGAACAGGTCGTGCTGGATGGCCACCAGCTCGTCGCGCAGCGCGTCCGGCATCGCTTCGCACAGCAATAACCCCAGATTGGAATTGAGTTCGTCCACGTCGCCCATGGCGTGGATGCGCGCACTGTCCTTGCTGGTGCGGCTGCCGTCGCCCAGGCCAGTGCTGCCATTGTCGCCGGTGCGCGTGGCGATTTTCGAGAGTCGCTTGCCCATGTTGTTGCCTTATCGTATGAAAGTATGAAGAAGAGGGCAGCATACGACACTGCGCTCCGCTTCGGCTGAAACTTGGCGCCGATTCCGGCGAAACATGCGCGGCGCCGCGGTTTTTGTGCTTACAATCGTGGCAACGCCATGCCTGCCCGGACCACCATGCATACCGATATCGCCGAACCAGGGTTTACCATCTCACGCCAGCAAACGGTGGCTGCCGCCTTGCGCGCCGTGCTGCCGGCGCGCTGCGTGCTGTCCGACACCGAAGACACGCGTCCGTACGAATGCGACGGCCTGGCTGCCTACCGCCAGTTGCCGATGATCGTCACCCTGCCCGACACGGAAGAACAGGTGCTCGCCATCGTGCGCGTGTGCCGCGAGCTGCAGGTGCCGATCGTGCCGCGCGGCGCCGGCACCGGCCTGTCGGGCGGCGCCCTGCCGATCGCCGATGGCGTGGTGCTGTCGACGGCACGCCTGAACCGCATCGTGCGCGTCGATGCCTATGCGCGCATCGCCGTGGTGCAGCCGGGCGTGCGCAACCTGGCCATCTCCGAAGCGGCCGCGCCCCACGCGCTGTACTACGCGCCTGACCCGTCGTCGCAGATCGCCTGCAGCATCGGCGGCAATGTGGCGGAAAATTCGGGCGGCGTGCATTGCCTGAAATACGGGCTGACCGTGCACAACGTGCTGCGCGTGCGCGTGGTGACCATCGACGGCGACGTGATCGAACTGGGCGGCGAAGCGCTCGATTCGCCCGGCCTGGACCTGCTGGCCGTCTTTATTGGCTCGGAAGGCATGCTGGGCATCGTTACCGAAGTGACCGTCAAGCTGATCCCGAAACCGGCCACCGCGCGCGTCATCATGGCCTCGTTCGGCGATGTCGTCACGGGCGGCAATGCGGTGGCCAATGTGATTGCCGCCGGCATCATTCCGGCCGGCCTGGAAATGATGGACCGGACCTCGTCGCGCATGGTCGAGCCGTTCGTCAAAGCCGGCTACGACATCGATGCGGCCGCCATCCTGCTGTGCGAAGCGGACGGCACGCACGAAGAGGTGGAAGAGGAAATCGCGCGCATGACGGCGGTGCTGGAGGGGGCGGGCGCGAGCGCGATTGCGGTGTCGCAGAGCGAAGCGGAGCGCCTGAAATTCTGGTCCGGCCGCAAGAACGCGTTTCCCGCCGCCGGGCGCATCTCGCCCGACTACTACTGCATGGACGGCACCATCCCGCGCAAGCGGCTGGCCGAGGTACTGACCGGCATCGCGGACATGGAAAAGACCCACGGCCTGCGCTGCGCCAATGTGTTCCATGCGGGCGACGGCAACCTGCACCCGCTGATTCTGTTCGACGCCAACATGCCCGGCGAATTCGCGCGCGCCGAAGCGTTCGGCGCCGATATCCTGGCGCTGTGCGTGGCCGTTGGCGGCACCATCACGGGCGAACATGGCGTAGGGATGGAAAAGATCAACTCCATGTGCGTGCAGTTTACGCGCGCGGAACTCGATGCCTTCTTTGCCGTCAAGCGCGCCTTTGATCCGCACGCGCTGCTCAACCCGGACAAGGCGATTCCGACCCTGAACCGCTGCGCCGAATTCGGCCGGATGCATGTGACGGCCGGACGGCTGCCGTTTGCCAACCTGCCGCGTTTTTAACTTTGCCGGAGAGCCTTTTGCAAGCGATCGTCGAACAATTCAGGCACACCATCATGGCCGCCAGCGCGGCGGGTACGCTGCTGCGCCTGCGCGGCGGCGGCAGCAAGGACTGGTATGGCCAGCAGCTCGCTGGCGAGGTGCTCGATACGCGCGCATACACCGGCATCATCGACTACGAGCCGACGGAACTGGTGATCACGGCGCGCTGCGGCACGCCGCTGGCTGACATCGAAGCGGCGCTGGCCGCGCGCAACCAGATGCTGGCCTTCGAACCACCCCATTTCGGGCCCGGCGCGACGGTGGGCGGCACGCTGGCCTGCGCGCTGTCCGGGCCGCGCCGCGCCAGCGCCGGCGCCGTGCGCGACTTCGTGCTGGGCGCCGTGCTGATGGACGGCCGCGGCGAACGCCTGGCGTTTGGCGGCCAGGTGATGAAGAACGTGGCCGGCTATGACGTCTCGCGCCTGCTGGCGGGGTCCATGGGCACGCTGGGGCTGGTGCTGGACGTGTCGCTGAAAGTGCTGCCGCTGCCGTTGCGCGAAGCGACCCTGCGTTTTGACTGCGCCGAAATCGCCGCGCTGCGCATGCTCAACGAATGGGCCGGCAAACCGTTGCCCATCTCGGCCAGCTGCTGGCATGACGGTGTCTTGATGCTGCGCCTGTCGGGCGCCGAGGCGGCCGTCTGCGCGGCGCAGGCCACGCTCGGCGGCAGCGTGGTGGCGCCGGAAGACGCCAGCGCTTACTGGATTTCCCTGCGCGAACAGACGCACGGCTTTTTCGATGGCGCCGGCAGCCTGTGGCGCCTGTCCCTGCCGCCGCACGCCAGCGCGGTGATCCTGAAAGGACGCCAGCTGATCGAGTGGGGCGGCGCGCAGCGCTGGCTGAAACTCGATGGCGACGCCGATGCGGCCGGCGCGCAGCGCATCCGCCAGACGGTGGCCGCCGCCGGTGGCCACGCCACGCTGTTTCGCGGCGGCGACAAGGCGGTCGGCGTGTTCCATCCGCTGGCACCGGCCGTGGCGCTGATACACCAGCGCCTGGCCCGCAGTTTCGATCCGGCCGGCATTTTCAATCCGCAGCGAATGTACTGAAGGTATTGAAACTCCATGCAAACCAATCTTGCCGATTTCATCAGGAATACGCCGGCCGGCGACGAAGCCGAAGCCATCCTGCGCGCCTGCGTGCATTGCGGCTTCTGCACCGCCACCTGTCCCACCTATCAGCTGCTGGGCGACGAACTCGATGGCCCGCGCGGGCGCATTTACCTGATCAAGCAGGTGCTCGAAGGCGCGCCCGTCACGCACAAGACCCAGACGCACCTGGACCGCTGCCTGACCTGCCGCAATTGCGAGTCCACCTGTCCGTCCGGGGTGCAGTATGGCCGCCTGGTCGATATCGGCCGCAGCGTGGTCGAGCAGCGCGTGCAGCGCCCCTTGCGCGAGCGCGCGCTGCGCTTCGTGCTGAAGGAAGCGCTGCCGCGCCGCTGGCTGTTTACGCCGGCCTACAAGGCGGGCCAGGCGCTGCGTCCGCTGCTGTCAAAGGGCCTGCAGGACAAATTGCGCCCCGCGGCCAAGCCCGGCGCGTGGCCGGCGCGCCGGCATGCGCGCACCATGCTGGTGCTGGACGGCTGCGTGCAGCCGGCCATGTCGCCCAATATCAACGCGGCCACGGCGCGCGTGCTCGATAGCCTGGGCGTGCAGCTGATCACGGCGCCCAGGGCCGGCTGCTGCGGCGCGCTGCGCCACCACCTGAACGACCAGGACGCGGCGCTGGACGACATGCGCCGCAATATCGATGCGTGGTGGCCTTACGTGGAAACGGCCGAGGCGATCGTCATGACGGCCTCCGGCTGCGGCGCCACCGTCAAGGAATACGGCCATCTGCTGGCGCACGATGCGCGTTATGCCGGCAAGGCGCAGCGCATTGCCGAAATGGCGCGCGACCTGTGCGAGATCCTGCCGGCGTTCGAGGCGGAGCTGGCGGCGCTGATGAGAGGGCGCATCACCGAACGCGTGGTGTACCACCCGCCATGCACCTTGCAGCATGGCCAGCAGATACGGGGCAGGGTGGAGCAGGTGCTGCGCGCGGTCGGCGTCGATGTGCGCCTGTGCGCCGACAGCCACCTGTGCTGCGGCTCGGCCGGCACCTATTCGATTCTGCAGCCGGCACTGTCGCTGCAACTGCGCGACAACAAGCTGGCGCACCTGGAAGCGTGCGCGCCGGACGTGATCGTGTCGGCCAATATCGGCTGCATCAGCCAGCTGCAGTCGGGTACCGGGGTGCCGGTGCGGCACTGGATCGAATTGATCGATGCGGCGCTGACAGCACCTCAGACCTGATCTTCCGTGTAGCGCGCCGCGCGCCATTGCGGCGGCGCGGTAAAGCTGTCGGCCCAGTCCAGCACCGCGTCGGCCGGCATCGGCCGGGCGATGCCATGGCCTTGCGCCAGCTCGCAGCCCAGTTCGATCAGGCGTTCGCCATGGGCGATGCTTTCCACGCCTTCGGCGATCACGGTCAGCCTGAACGAGCGCGCCAGGCCGATCACGGCGCGTACCAGGTGCAGGTCGTCGCGGTCGGTCAGCATGTTGTGCACGAAGCTCTGGTCGATCTTGATGATATTGGCCGGCAGCCGTTTCAGGTAGGACATCGAGGAATAGCCGGTGCCGAAATCGTCGAGCGCAAACGTGATGCCCAGCGCCTGGCAGGCGCGGATAATGCGGCGCACATGTTCGACGTCGTGCAGGGCAGACGATTCGAGGATTTCCAGTTCCAGCATGCTGGCGCGCACGCCGGGAAATTCACCGAGCATGGTTTTCAGGCGCAACACGAAATCGGGCTGCTGGAAGTGGCGTGCCGCGATATTGACGCTCACTACCCACTGCTTGCCCGCCGCGCTCCAGCGCTGGATCTGCCACAGCGCCTGGCGCAGCACCCATTCGCCGATGTCGATGATCAGGTCGGTCTGCTCGACCAGCGGCAGGAACTGCGCCGGCGCCAGCAGGCCGCGGCACGCATGCTGCCAGCGCAGCAGCGCTTCCATGCCGATCACGGCGCCGGTGCGCATGTTGACCTTGGGCTGGTAGTGCAGGCGCAGTTCGCCATGGTTCAGAGCGTGGCGTACTTCGGTGCGCTGGTTATGGTGAGTGCGTACGGTTTCGTCGAGCCGGCTGTCGAAAAAGTGATACTGGTTGCGCCCCGTCAGCTTGGCCTGGTACACCGCATGGTCGGCATGGCGCAGCAGGCTTTCCGCATTCAGGTCCTTGCCTTCGTACACGGCGATGCCGGCGCTGGCCGTCAGGTACACGGCCTGCTGGTCGCACTGGTAAGGACGCCCCAGCTCGCGCATCAGCAGCTGCAGATGCTGTTCGATGGCGGCCACGCTGGCCTGGCCGCACAGCAACACCACGAATTCGTCGCCGCCCAGGCGGGCCGCATAATGGAGCTTGCCGCTGAAGTCGTGCAGGCGGCCAGCCACCTGCTTGATGATCTCGTCGCCGGCTTCGGCGCCATGGCGGTCGTTGATGCCCTGGAAGTGATCGAGGTCGAACAGGCACACGGCCATCAGGCGCTGGCGCTCGCGCGCCAAAAACAGTTCCTGTTCGAAGCGCGCCGCCAGCGCGGCACGGTTGGGCAGACCTGTCAGCAGGTCATGGTAGTTTTGCCAGGACATTTTTTGCAGCACCTGCTGCATGTGCACGGTTTCCGTCAGCTGCACGTCCAGTTGCTGCCGGCTCGTCTGCAGCGAATGGAGCATCTCGCCCACATCGCCGACCATGCCGTTGAAGGCGCGCGACAGGTGCTGCGCTTCCGGCGTGGCGCCGGTGGCCATGCGTACCGTGAAGTCGCCGCCGCGCAGGCGTTCGATGGCCTGCGCCAGCCGCGCCAGCAGCCTGCGGTGCGACGCCAGCAGGAGGCCCAGCAGCGTCACGATCAGGACGATATTGATGGCGCTCAGCAGTGCTTGCTGCCGCACCGCTTGCCAGACATGCATCAGCGGCAGCGCCGGTGTATAGCGCAGCTCCAGCACGCCATCGCCACCGCCCGGCAGCGAGACTTGCAGGCGGCTGTGGATGGGCGCCATGCCCGCCAGGCCGGCAAACCACGGCGGCACGCTGGCGGCCGCGGGGGCGTTGTCCGGCTGCCCGGCCAGCAGCTCGACGTCGCTGCCGGCGCCATGCCAGGCGATGGCGGCCAGGTCGTGATTGAGCGGCAGCGCCGCGCGCAGTACCTGCGCAATATTGCCGCTGTCGCTGCGGACCGCCAGCGGCAGCACGGTATTGGCCAGGTAAAGATTGAGCTGCCGCGCCTCGCTGCGGTAGCGTGCATCGGCCTGCGCCGTTTCGGTCGTCAGCAAGGTGTAATAGCGCAGCGCCGAAACGGCCAGTATCAATAACACGATGGGCAAAAACCAGCGGGAATAGGTTCCCATCCGCAGCCATGACGACAAGAGTTTCCCAAAGACTGGCATCGTTGTGTATCGATATTCGTGAATAATTTAGCAAACATTATCACCGAAAATTGCCATTTGGAACACAATATTGACAGCAATGCTTAAATAAAATCAATTGTGCGGAAAATACATGATTGTTGTTTAAAATCAATGTAAGCCTTGATATTCCAGGCTTGACAGATTGCTTACAACAGGCCCAGTGAACTGCTGACGGCCGCTGCATTGCCGGCGTGCGCCGCTTTGCCGTTCAGCTTGATCGCCAGCCGCAGGTCATTGACGGAATCGGCATTGCGCAGGGCGTCTTCATAGCTGATCAGATCGAGCTCATGCAAATCGAACAGGGCCTGGTCGAAGGTCTGCATGCCCAGTTCGCGCGACTTTTTCATCAGCTCCTTGATCTCGTGCACCTGACCTTTGAAGATCAGGTCGCTCATCAGCGGTGAATTGAGCAGGATTTCCATCGCCACCTTGCGCCCGGCGCCATCCTTGCTCGGGATCAGCCGCTGTGAAATCAGCCCCTTCAGGTTCAGCGACAGGTCCATCAGCAATTGCTGGCGCCGCTCTTCGGGGAAGAAATTGATAATGCGGTCCAGCGCCTGGTTGGCGTTATTGGCATGCAGGGTGGCCAGGCACAGGTGGCCCGTTTCGGCAAACGCGATCGCATGGTCCATGGTTTCGCGGTCGCGGATCTCGCCGATCTGGATCACGTCGGGTGCCTGGCGCAGCGTGTTTTTCAGCGCCGTGGCCCAGTCTTCCGTATCGACCCCCACTTCGCGCTGGGTGACGATGCAGTTGCCGTGCGGATGGACGAACTCTACCGGGTCTTCGATCGTGATGATATGGCCGTGGCTGTTCGCATTGCGGTGGCCCACCATCGCCGCCAGTGTGGTCGACTTGCCGCAGCCGGTGGCGCCCACCATGATCACCAGCCCGCGCTTGCTCATCACCACTTCCTGCAGGATGGCTGGCAGGCCCAGCTTGCCCAGCTCGGGTATCGCTGTGTTAATCGTGCGCAGCACCATGCCTGCCTGGCCCAGCTGCATAAAGGCCGACACGCGGAAGCGTCCCAGGCCCTCGGGGCTGATGGCAAAATTGGCTTCGCGGCTCGCTTCGAACGCCTGTGCCTGCTTGTCGTTCATCAGCGCGCGCACATAGCTGGCTGCCTGCGCCGCCGGCAGCGGCGTCGCATCCAGCGGCGTCAGCTTGCCGTCGAGCTTGATGGCGGGCGGAAAACCGGCCGTGATGAACAGGTCGGAGCCGCCGCGCACGCGCATCTGCGCCAGCAGCGCATGGATGGCCAGAGTGTCGATGTCTGCCATGGAGATCAGCCCGGGAAGTTTTCAGGCGACTTGGCTGCCGAGCGCGCCGTCTCGGACGAGATCGCGCCGCGCCGCACCAGGTCAAGCAGGCACTGGTCCAGGGTCTGCATGCCGACATTGCTGCCGGTCTGGATCGCCGAATACATCTGCGCCACTTTCGCTTCGCGGATCAGGTTGCGAATCGCCGGCGTGGTCAGCATGATTTCATGCGCGGCCACGCGGCCCGTGCCATCCTTGGTTTTCAGCAGGTTTTGCGCGATCACCGCCTGCAGCGATTCGGACAGCATGGTGCGCACCATTTCCTTTTCCTCGGCCGGGAACACGTCGATGATGCGGTCGATGGTTTTCGCCGCCGACGAGGTGTGCAGGGTGCCGAACACCAGGTGGCCCGTCTCGGCTGCCGTCAGCGCCAGGCGGATGGTTTCCAGGTCGCGCAATTCGCCCACCAGGATCACGTCCGGGTCTTCGCGCAGGGCAGAGCGCAGCGCATTGCTGAACGAGTGTGTATGCGCGCCGACCTCGCGCTGGTTGATCAGGCATTTTTTCGGCTCATGCACGAATTCGATCGGGTCTTCGATCGTCAGGATATGGTGGTTCAGCCGTTCATTGACGTGATTGACCATCGCCGCCAGCGTGGTCGACTTGCCCGAGCCGGTCGGCCCCGTCACCAGCACCAGGCCGCGCGGACGCATCGCCAGCTCGCCGAAGATGCGCGGCGCGTTCAGTTCTTCCAGGCTCAGCACTTTCGACGGAATCGTGCGCAGCACGGCCGAGGCGCCCCGTTCCTGGTTGTAGGCGTTGACGCGAAAGCGCGACAGGCCGGGAATTTCAAACGAAAAGTCGCATTCGAGCGCCTCTTCGTAGACCTTGCGCTGGCCATCGTTCATGATGTCATAGATCATGCTGTGCACTTCCTTGTGCTCGAGCGGCGCCACGTTCAGGCGGCGCACGTCGCCGTTGACCCGTATCATCGGCGGCAGGCCGGCGGACAGGTGCAAATCGGAAGCCTTGTTCTTGACGGAGAATGCGAGTAGTTCGGAAATGTCCATTTATAATCCCTGTGCCTGCAATAAGGGGGCGCCGCGCACGGTGCTGCGGCAAAACCCGTGTCCAACAGAAAATGATTATGTCCACAATCGAAGAGAAACTGCAAGCCGTGCGGCGCGCGATTGCGCAAGCAGCCAGCGACGCCCGGCGCCCGGCCGACAGCGTGACCCTGCTGGCCGTGTCGAAAACCTTTGGCGCGGACGCCGTGCTGGCAGCGGCGGCGGCAGGCCAGACGGCGTTCGGCGAAAACTACCTGCAGGAAGCGCTCGACAAGATTGCCGCCGTGCGGCTGGCCTTGCCGCAAGCTTCACTGGCCTGGCATTTTATCGGCCCCATCCAGAGCAACAAGACGCGCCCGATCGCCGAGCATTTCGACTGGGTGCATACGGTCGAGCGCGAAAAGATCGCCGCGCGCCTGTCCGAGCAGCGTCCCGAGGGCATGCCGGACATCAATATCTGTCTGCAGGTCAATATCAGCGGCGAAGCGAGCAAGAGCGGCGTGGCGCCAGATGACCTGCCGGCACTGGCGCACGCGGTGGCGAAATTGCCCAGGCTGCGCCTGCGCGGCCTGATGGCGATCCCTGAACCGCAGAGCGAGCCAGCATTGCAGCGCGCCGCATTTGCGCAATTGCGCGAACTGTACGAACAACTGCGTGCCGAAGGCCTGCCGCTCGACACCCTGTCGATGGGCATGTCGGCCGACCTGCAGGCGGCCGTGCTGGAAGGCGCCACCATCGTGCGCGTGGGCAGCGCCATCTTTGGCGCCCGCGACTATTCCTGATTCCCTTTTGAAAGAGCATCCATGATGGCAGAACTGAAGATAGCATTTGTCGGCGGCGGCAATATGGCCTCGGCCCTGATCGCCGGACTGGCCGGCAAGCTGACGGCGGGCGGCAATATCCACGTGATCGATCCGCATGCGCCATCGCTGGAAAAGTTGAACACGCAGTTCGGCGTCACCACGGCGGCCGCTGCCGATGATGCCTTGCGCGCAGCGAACGTGATCGTGCTGGCCGTAAAACCGCAAAGCATGCGCGAAGTGGCGGCGCAGCTGCTGCCGTTCCTTGATGCCGGCAAGGCGCCGCTGGTGCTGTCGATTGCGGCCGGCATCCGCGCCGTCGACCTGTCGCGCTGGCTCGGCGGCTATCCGGCCATCGTGCGCGCCATGCCGAACACGCCGGCATTGATCGGCATGGGCATCACCGGCATGGTCGCCAGCAGCGGCGTGCATGCCGAGCAAAAAGAGCAGGCCGACGCCATCCTGGGCGCGGTGGGCCAGACCGTGTGGCTGGCCGACGAAGCGCAGATCGACCCGGTGACGGCTGTCTCGGGCAGCGGCCCGGCCTATGTGTTCTACTTTATCGAAGCGATGCAGGAAGCGGCGCGCGAACTGGGCCTGAGCGAAGAGCAGGGCACGCAGCTGGCGATCGCCACGTTTACCGGCGCGGCGCAGCTGGCGGCCAATTCCACCGAGCCGGTGTCCGTGCTGCGCGAGCGCGTGACGTCGAAGGGCGGCACCACTTACGCGGCGCTCGCCAGCATGGAAGACAGTGGTGTCAGGGCGGCCATTATCAAGGGCATCAAGGCAGCCGCCGCGCGCGGACGCGAGCTCGGTGAGGAACTGGGTAAATAGCAATGCCTGGCCGTGGTGAGCTGCGGGGAGTTGTTGTGGACGAACAATAGGCTCGGACTGATGAATCTTTGAAAACAGGCTTTGAAAACAAGGCTATGTCATCGTGATACGAGGGAACGTCCTGGAATTGCCGGCCACAACTCTCTTCGGCTCGCGGCGGTTTTGTCAGGCGTTCCAAGTCAGCGTTTCAAGGTTTTTTTAGCGGCGGTATGGCAGATTGCTTCTTGCTACTGGAAAACTCGGAACGGCAACCCCGGACAAAAAAGAGGCCCATTAAGCCAAGCAACACCGGAGTGCCCCACAAAGCGCCTTTGTCCTGAATGACAGCGGTCGCCTGGGGGTTTGCCGCACGATAAAGCACCTGAACCGGCTGACCGACTTCATAACCGAAAATCATTCCGCCCTGTGGGTAGGAAATGACATGGTTGTCAGCACTGGTAAATTCGATTTCCGGATGCGAGCCGCCGGCATTAAGAACTTTGACAATGCCCGGCGCTTGCTGCGCCTGAGCCAAAAACTCGTAACGTGCAAAGATCATATAACCCGCAATGGCAAGCAGGACTGCACCGACCAGGCCAAAGATCAGGCTTCGTATCACGTAGATGCAAGTGCCGGGAGGATGATTCATATTTTTGTGTGGTGGTTCGATATTTCGGTTTGCCCGGTGCACTGATGCCAATAGTTTAACCGAGCTGCGATGCAGACGCGCCTCAGGCATGTGTGCAACAAAGCCAAAACAGGCTCGCGGCATGGCTGGTTTCTGGACATCCGTTTCGGGGCGAATCCGGCCTGCCAATGCAGCCGCCAGATTTTCATCCTTGCAACCTGCTATGCTGAGCGGAACGGCCGGGTTCGGCCACAAGCAGTGATTGAAGCACCTGGTTCCCACCAATAATCCGCGCACTGAAAAGCGAGCAACACCATGTCTGACGATCAGCAGGAAACAGAAGTCTTCGAAATGGCAAGTGGCGATATTTATGTGTGGGTTGATGGCGGCATTCACCTGAAGATTAGGGGGGCAGGTACGGACCCTGTTGAACTCGGTGAGGCAGAGGCATTGGAACTGGGCGAACTTTTGCTTCGTCTGGCGCTACAACAGTGCGGCTAACGGCCAGAAGCGGCCAGAAGCGAACATTCAACGCAGCCACTTAGCTCACAAGGCGGCTTCAAACTTCATCGAGGATTTAATATGGCAGAGTTGGATCTGCGTTGGTTCGATAACCCGGAGGACGAACGGCAACTCAAGCAACTGGTCGATTCAATTGATGTCCTTGACGCCAATAATCTGAGTTCGAATGACGTGCGCCAGCTCCTCGACGTATTCGAGCGCTTTCCTGACGACGATGGGTTCGAGTCGTTCTGGGGAATTGTCCATGTGCTGGAGCGCGCGGGTGGCTACGAATCAGCACTGGTTGACTCCGTGCTGCGCAGCCCCGGTGAATTTAACCTCATGATGATCAACCGCCTGCTCAACGGGGGCATCAAACACGCAGGCGATCAGTCGCTGCTGTCGCTACTGGAAGATGTGGCGCGATCAGCGCGGGGCAATCCGAACCCGGCACGGTTGGCCAAGCATTTCGTGGAATATCAGCGGAACAAGACCTGATCTGATGCGGCGGAAAACCCGGCTATATGCGCCTGCTGCAACGTCCGCTTCGAGACCACAGTAGCCAATCGCATAGCCCAAGACCCCGCAGGTTGGTCAGCTGTCCTACATCACTTTCACCGCACGGCCGATATACAGAATCGGTCCCGTCGGCCGTCCTGTCGGCGAGCCGGTCTCCGGCTCCAGCGTGATTTCAAACAGCTGCTCGGCCTGCATCGGCGGCAGCTTGTCCAGGTTCAGCTTGAGCGTCTGGCCCGGCTGGACCAGGCCCAGCGAGACGGGCGCGCCCCAGTCCTTGCCCTTGGTCCAGAACTGCAGCGACTTCTGCTGCGGCACGGTGGTGGGCCCCAGCGGGATCAGGCTCAGGTCGCGGCCGTTCCTGTTGCCGGCTTGTACCACCCAGCCGGGCGCCTTGTCCTGCGGCGCCACCAGCACCACCAGGTAGCCGGGGCCGCCCGGTGCCTGCAGCTGCATGGTGACCATAACGGCCAATGCGGCGGCCGTTGCCAGGCCGCCGCCGGCCAGTATTCTCCAGAAGGCCAGGTTGTTCCACCATGCCTGCCAGCCGCCGGCCTGCTGCACCGCTTTTGGCGTGAACAGGGTCGAGGCAATGCGTGGCCACAGTTGGGCTGACGGTTCCGCAGGCGGCGCCAGCACGGTCAACGGCAGCAGCCGCTGTTCCCAGGCATCGACGGCGGCGCGCAGGGCGGCGTCGTTCGGCAGGCGCTGTTCCACCTGCGCGCGTTCGGCCAGCGGCAGGGTGCCCAGCACATATTCGCCGGCCAGCGCCTGCAGTTCGTCGTCGTTCAATGGTGTGTTCATCCCATGCACTCCCGCAAGCTGGCCAGGCCGCGCTTGACCCAGGCTTTGACGGTGCCCAGCGGCGAGGCGATGCGTTTCGCGATTTCGCTGTGCGAGCAGCCGTCGACATAGGCGTACAGGATGCAGTTGCGCTTGGCTTCGTCCAGGTGGCCCAGGCAATCGTGCAGCTTGCCCATGTCCGCTTGCAGCGCATAGGCATCGGACGCGTCGCCGGGGCCAGCGTCCTGTCGTTCATGCAGCAAGGTTTCCACGGTATCCTCGTCGGCCGATATTTCATGGGCGCGCGCACGCGCCACGTTCAGCGCCTGGTGCCGCACCACCACATAGATCCAGCCCTTGCCGCTGCCACGCGTGGCATCGAAACTCCCTGCGCGGCGCCAGATGCTCAGAAAGGCGTCGTGCAGCACGTCTTCGGCCAGCGCTTTCTGGCGCACGATGCGCAGCGCCACGCCCAGCAGATACCGGCTTTCTTGCTGGTACAAGCCCTGCAAGGCCTGCTGTTCGCCGCGCGCGCAGGCGCGCAGGGCGGCATCGTAATCGTAGTGGGCGGCTGGCGTAGGCAAGGTCGGCGCAATCGTGAGGTTGGCAAGTTTTTAATGATTATAGGTCAGAAAATAGCTTGCCAACCGTCATGTTCCTGCCGTTTTCAGGCCGCTTTCCAGAAAATATAATCGGCCTGGTAGGGTACCCATTGCTTGCTGCCGGTATTGCTGGCGTCGCACATGGCGGCCGGCGCCACGCCGCCTTGCGTGGCCACGCGCTGGATATAGCTGACGCCCTGCATGGCGCCGCTGCCGGTGGCCGGATTGGCTTTCACCAGCTGGTACGGAATGCTGCCGGCGCCGGCCGGCGAGACCGCTACCTGCGTGGCCGTCACGGACGAACCGTCGCGGCTGGCCCAGGTGGCGGGTGGTCCCACATACGTGCCGACCTGCATGCCGCCGCGGTCATTGAGCACCGCGTCCGGCCCGACGAATACCCATTCGTGGCCGCTCATGTCTTTCCTGGCCTTGCATTCATAGGCGATCTTGCCCACGCCCACGGTCTGCATCGCCACCTGATGGCCGGCCGGTACCTGGACGGTGGCGGGCAGGGCGTCTTGCGAGTAATGCGCGCCCATGGGGGCGCAGGCGGCCAGCAGCAGGGCCGACAGGGGAATGGCGATGGTGGTGATATGCATGGCAGGCTCCTGAAAGTAAGGTTCAGCCGGTTGGCTGATACCAGTACTACTCATGAGCACGGCATTTGGATGCAGGCAGGAAAAATTATTTTTGGATCTGGTGCGCGCGTTGTTTGTCCATCCGCTGCAGCACGCTGCGGATCACGGGCAGGGCCACCTTCGCGTGGCGCAGCAGTTTTGACGCTTTCAGCAGCAGCGGCAGGGTGCGGCGCGGACGCAGCAGCATCAGGCCCAGCACGGCGCCGCCCACCATCAGCGGCTTTTTCACGCGCGCCATGATGCTCTCGCGCAGCTTGCCGCCCGTCAGCGGGTCGAGCAGCAGATGCGTCTGCACGCCCAGCTGTGCGCGCTGCAATGCGCATTCGGCCAGCAGCGCGTCGCGCCGCTGCGCGGCAGTCAGTTTGATGGCGTCGTTGGCGACAGTGACGGGATGGCTGGTCATGGCTGCTCCGATTCGCGGTGCGCCAGGTGCTGCAGCGCGTCGAGGTCCTTGCCCAGTTCATCCATGGTAAACGACAGCAGCTTGGGCTTGCTGCGGAAGCTGGCGCGCACGCCCACCAGGGTAGCGATGGCGGCAACGATAAAGACTGCGGAGGAAATGGCGATGGCGGCAATGCGGTGCGTGTCCCAGAACATGACGATCACGAGGAACACCAGCAGCACCAGGCCGACAAACAGCAACAGCAGGGCCAGCATGGCCAGGCCCAGGTAGGTCAGGTAGCGCAGCGACTCTTCTTCCATCTCCACCGCCGCCAGTTTCAGGCGGGTGCGGACGATGGCGGCCAGAGTCGCCGCAACGCGGGCAGCATGTTGAACGATAGCCATGAACTGCCTTTCGTATCGAAATGCAGGCGGCCAGGCCGCCCGGATAAGGCGTGAAAACTAGCGGCGGGACGAGGCCAGCAGCAGGCCGAACAACACGCCCACGACGGCGCCGGCGCCGACGGCTTTCCACGGATTGTCCTGCACGTATTCATCGGTGGCCTTGGCTGCCTTCTTGGTGCGGTCGACCAGATCTTCTTCCAGACGGATCAGGTCTTTCTTTGCCGTGTCGAGGGTGGCAATGAATTTTTCTTTCACGGCGCGGATGTTTTCGCCGGTCTGCCCGCCTGCATTGTCGAGCCAGCCTTCTGCTTCATTGATGACACCCTTGATGTCGCCAATGACCTTGTCGCGTGCCTGGCCGGCTTCGGCGATGACGTTGTCGCTGCTGGATTTGCCTGTTGGTGTCGAGCTCATGTATTACCTCATCGATGGGTTAAATCACAGTGAAATACCAGTGTAGACAGCAGCGGCAAGGCGGTCTTGCGGCGTCTCAAAGCTTCTGAGACGCAAGACTTCTTTACTAGCGGAAAGCATAGTCGAGCACGACCCCTGCAAATACCGCTGCTCCTAGCCAGTTATTATGCCGGAATGCAGCAAAACACGGCATACGCTCGCGTGCGCGTATCAGCGTGTAGTGATAAACGGCGCAGCCGGCCGCTACCGCCAGGCCACCAACGAACCAGTAACGCAGTCCCAGATACCAGCCGCAAGCGAGCCACAGCAGCAGGAACAGCGCGTAGCACAGCATGATGATGGCCACGTCGTAGCGGCCGAACGTGATGGCCGAGGTGCGGATGCCGATCTTCAGGTCGTCGTCGCGGTCGACCATCGCGTATTCCGTATCGTAGGCCACGGCCCAGAATACATTGCCCAGCAACAGCAGCCAGGCCACCACCGGCACCGACCCGGTGACGGCGGCAAAGCCCATCGGAATGCCGAAGCCGAACGCGATGCCCAGATATGCTTGCGGGATGGCGAAGAACCGCTTGAAGTAGGGATAGGTGCCGGCGATGATGACGGCGGCCACCGACAGCTGCTTGGTCAGTGCATTGAGGGGAATGATCAGGCAGAACGCGGCCACCACCAGCACGCCGGCCACGGCCAGCGCTTCCTTGCCGCTGATGCGTCCGCTCGTGATCGGCCGGTCGACCGTGCGCTTGACGAATTTGTCGATGTCCTGGTCGGCGTAGTCATTGATGGCGCAGCCGGCCGAGCGCATCAGGAAGGTGCCAAGGAAGAAAATCAGCAGCAGCCGCCAGTCCGGCACCCCTTGCTGCGCCATCCACAAGGCGCACAGGGTAGGCCACAACAGCAATACGGTGCCGATCGGCTTGTCGAGCCGGATCAGGCGGAAATACAGCGCCAGCTTGTTCATGGGAAACTCAATCTTGTAGAAGAGAAACGCCGATTATCGCAAATAGTATGCTGATGTACTATCGTGCTGCTCAGGCTTCCTGCTCTTCCGTGTACAGCATTTCGACGCCGGGCAGCTTGCAGCCGGCAATCGCCGTGCACAGCGCGTCGATGGCAGCCTTGCGCGTGAAGCTCTTGCGCCACAACATCACCACGCGGCGCGACGGCGCCGGCTCGTCGAATGGGCGGTAGTCCAGCATGCCATCAACGGCGTGCATGTCGGGTACCGAGGCGCGCGGCAGCACGGTCAGGCCGATGCCGCTGGCCACCATATGGCGGATGGTTTCCAGCGACGACCCCTCGAAGGTGCGCTGCATGCCATTGCCGGGCGAGGAAAAGCGCGCCATTTCCGGACACACTTCCAGCACCTGGTCGCGGAAACAGTGGCCGTTGCCGAGCAGCAGCATGGTTTCCGACTTCAGGTCCTGCGCGGCGATGCTCTTGCGCGCGGTCCACGCATGGTGGCGCGGCATGGCCACCACGAACGGCTCGTCGTACAGCGTTTGCATGGCCATGCCGTGCTCGGGCAGCGGCAGCGCCATGATGGCCACGTCCAGCTCGCCCTGGCGCAGCAGTTCAAGCAGGCGTACCGTGAAGTTTTCCTGCAGAATCAAGGGCATCTGCGGCACTTGGTCGATCATGGCCTTGACCAGCGGTGGCAGCAGGTAGGGACCGATCGTGTAGATCACGCCCAGGCGCAGGGGGCCGGCCAGCGGATCCTTGTTCTGCTTGGCCAGCTCCTTGATGGCGGCCGTCTGTTCCAGCACGCGTTCTGCCTGCGCAATGATCTGCGCACCGAGTGGCGTGACGGAAATTTCCGCGCCACCCCGCTCGAACAGCACAACGCCCAGCTCGTCTTCGAGCTTCTTGATGGCCACTGACAGGGTCGGCTGTGCAACAAAGCAGGCTTCCGCCGCATGGCCAAAGTGCTTCGCTCGCGCGACTGCAACGATATATTTCAGTTCAGTCAGTGTCATAGGTTGATTGAAACACAGGAAGTGCCAGCTTGCAATGAATGAAACAGGACGCGCATGGCAAACTGTCGCGCCGATGGCGTATTGTAGCGGATCGCCCCCTATAATATGCGTTGGCGGCATTGGCGGCAGACGCCATGCACCGTCCGCCCATTTAACGTACTGAACAACGGATTCCCATGCCTGACTTTGAAACCAAACTATGCAGCCGCGAGGAGTTGCAGGCACGCGCCGCGGCCTTGCCGAAACCGGTGGTCGTCACCAATGGCGTGTTCGACATCCTGCACCGCGGCCACGTGACCTATCTGGCGCAGGCGCGCGCACTGGGCGCCTCGCTGGTGGTGGCGATCAATACCGACGCCTCCGTCAAGCGCCTGGGCAAGGGCGACGACCGCCCGCTCAACAGCTGCGAAGACCGCATGGCCGTGCTGGCTGCGCTCGAATCGGTGAGCCTGGTGGTGCCGTTCTCGGAAGACAGCGCGCTCGAAGTGGTGCAGGAAATCACCCCGGAGATTTATGTCAAGGGCGGCGACTACGATATGGCGGCGATTCCGGAAGGCAAAGCCGTGCTGGCGTATGGCGGCCAGGCCGTGGCGATCGACTTCGAACACGACCGCTCGACCACCAAGCTGCTCAGCAAGGTGCGCCAGCAATAATGCTGCGCTGCATTGCGCACACGGCCGGTTGTGCATGCGCCTGTTGCGTTTATACTATCGTGTTGATGTGCGGCGCAGTGCTGCACGCATGAACTTGGCCTTGGCCAATGTTTCCTCATGGATAAAAAGGCGGTAATATGATCAACATGCCAAGGCTGACAAGAAGACAGCCGCAGCGCGTAGTGCCGCCTTTCCTGTTACGCCACGTCCCATGGCGGTCATCGTTTGCGACAGAAGAAATCAATGGATCATAAAATCTCGGGAGAATGGCTGCTGCAGTCGGGCGTCTGGATGGCCGATGAAGCGCAGTCCGGCCTGCAATTCAAACGCAGTGCCGCCGGCAAGGCGGTCTCGCCGCGCCTCGGCAGCGACGATATCGGCCAGCTGATGCGCACGCACCGCCTGCCCGGCGACGCCAGCGTGCAGTTTCCGCCCGAATTCGAGTTCAGCCCTTACACCGGCGTGGCCCTGCAGACGCCGCCCACCACTGGCCAGGCCAGTGCGTGGGTGCCGCCGTTTGGCGCGCGCCCGGTCAACAGCAGCGCCATGCCGGGCGCCACCGGCCTGCGCCAGACGGCGCAAGCGCTCAAGCTGGCGCGCAGCCCCGCGCGCGATGCGCCCGCCGATGCGCTGGCCAATGCCGATCCCGATGCCAGCATGTCCACACCGCCGCCCGGCGAGCATGCGTTTTTCTCGGCCCGCTTCGGTACCACGGGCGCGGCGCTGCTGGCGCTCGATGCGCGCAAGGGCGCGCTGTATGGCTGGCTGCCCGGCTCGCAGCACTGGCTGGCGCTCGACTCCTCGCAAGGCGGCCTGCTGTCCGAATGCCTGCTGGGCGAAACGGCCTGGCGTGCCGAACTGGCCACTGGCTGGAATAGCCGCCTGTACGTGTCCAGCGGCCACGGCCTGGCCTGCATCACGCCCGATATTCCTTCACTGAGCTACCAGGTCGAGCATTTCGGCGATGCTCCGTCGGTGGCCGCACCGACCTGGTTCCAGGGCCGCCTGTGGGCGCCGCTGCAGGGCAGCGATGGCGTGATCCGTTTCCTGAACCTCGACGCGCAGCATGCGCGCGGCACGGATGTGCTGCTTGACGGCGCAGTCTGGCCGGGCCGCGCCAGCGCGCCAGTGGCCTACGGCCGCAGCGTGATCTGGCCGTGCGAGCATGGACAATTGCGCCTGCAGCAGCGCCAGGACGGCGGCATGGCCGCCTCATGGACGCCATGGCCGGCCGGCCTGCAGCCGCAGTTCGATTTCGGCTGTCCGTATCTGTCGCGCGACGGCGACCTGTGGCAGCTGTGCTTTGACAGCGGCGCCGACCGCTACCTGTACCTGAAACTGGGCACGCTGGGCGAAACGGTGGAAGCGATGGAGCCGCGCCTGTGTTCGGGCAATTTCAATTACCGCTTTTCCACCAAGCTGAAAACGGCGCCCTGGCTGGAACTGGAACGCGGCAATGACGGCGGCAGCAGCAAGTCCGTGATGCCGCTGCTCGAAGCGGGCGAAACCGTGCTGGGCGTGCGCTTTGAAACCCGCAGCAGTCTCGACAGCGTGCTGCGCTCGGAAGAGCGCATGTATGCGCAGTTGCTGCTGGATGACGGCGTGCGCGAACTGCCGTTCCACGCTTTTTCGGTGGCCGAACCGTGGCGCATGCGCCTGTTTACCCACCAGGGCACGCTGTGGGCCTACCACCCCTTGCTGACCCGTATCGACGGCTGGAAGCTGCAAGCATGAAGTGGATCGCGCGCATTATCGCCGCCGTTGCGGCCCTGGCAATGGCTGGCGCCGGCAACGCGGCCGGCATCCAGCAAGCCTTCCTGGTGCAGAACTCGGGCTGGATGGAGCCGTTCTACACCGACCAGCAATCGCAGCTGAAAGCGCTGGTCGGCGCCGTGGCGCAGGCCGCCAGCACGCCCGACGACCAGCTGTTCCTGCTCGCCTTCAGCCAGAGCAGCGGCAGCAATGTGTCGCCTGCGCTGCTGGGGCAGGGACGCGGCGCGGCCGGCATCGCCGCCCAGCTCGCGCCGCTGGGCCTGGCGCGCAAAAACAGCGGCGGCGCGCTGGCCGACACGGATTTCCAGGAAGCCGTGACGAAAACCATCACCGGCCCGTTCCGTTCGGCGTCCGGCATCGTGTGGATTTTCACCAATAACAAGAACAGCCCGAACAACGACAGCCAGACGGCCGAGCGCAACCGCGATTTCTATCGCCTGCTGCACCTGGAGCCGTCAATCACCAAAACGCTGGTGTTCCCGTTGCGCATGCCGGTGCAAGGCAAACTCTACAGCGCCAAGGGCCTGATGGTGTATGCGCTGGCCTATGGCCAGCCGGCTGCCGACGCGCTGACCCGCATCCAGGCCGAAGGGCGGCTGTCGAAAGTGCTGACGCGCGCGCCGGCCCGCTTGAAACCGGTCGACCAGGATGCCGTGCGCATCGTGCCGCAGTCGGTCAAGAACACGCCCAATGTGCATGCCAGCCTGGGCCGTGATGGGCGCACCATCGTGCTCGACGTGCAGGCGGCCAGCCTGGTGCCCAGCGTGGTGCTGCAGGCGTCCCTGCAGAACATGTTTTTCCCGTATGTGATCGAACGCGCCACCGTGCAGGCGGCGCTGGCAGGCCAGTCCGCGCCGCTGCAGGTCACGCCCGACACCATCAACCGCCTGCAGCCGGGCGCCAGCCAGAGCGTGGAAGTACGTTTCGACCTGCCGATGGCGCAGATTCCGTCGCCGTGGTCGGCCCAGGCCTTGTCCGCCATGGGCAAGCAGGTGCTGCTGCCGATGAAAGCCACGGTGGGCCTGGCCGGCCAGCGCCTGGCGTTATCAAGCGGCTTTGCCAGCGAATTGCAGGAACTGTTCCCCGGCGACCCGATCTCGGAAGTGTTCACGCCGCCCGACAGCGTGCGCGCCTCGCAGGCCACGGTGCCGCTGCTGGTGCGCATCCAGTATCCGCTGCTGCCGGTGCTGATCCTGATCGGCGCCATCCTGCTGCTGGTGCTGGCATTCATCGTGTTTGGGCTGCTCGGCACGCGCAGCAAGCGCTACCGCGTGGTGGTCGACGGCGTGCCGCGCCAGATAATGCTCAAGCCATTCAAGAGCATCATCATCCGCGACGAGGGCGGGCGCGACATTGGCGAACTCAAGCGTGGCCTGGGTCAGCCGTCCGTGGTGCGCGTGACCGAGGGCCACCAGCTGGTGCTGGGCTGATCACATTCCTGATTACTTTTCTGATTTATTGACATTACATTACTTTTCGAGGCAGACGATGGCACAAGATACTCCCAAAGACAACGCAGGCTTTACCTTGCCACCACCAGCTGCCACGCCGGCCGGCGAAGCTGCTCCTGCCGCAACTCCTGCAGCTGCAGCGCCTGCCACCACGGCCAGCGTCGAGAGCGCGCCTGCGCTGGACCAGGTCGGCGCCACCGACACCTCGTCGCGCGACACGCTGATCGGCGGCGCCGTGCTGCTGATCCTGTTCGTCGCCTTTTTCTTTGCCAAGAACGCCTACGCCAACGGCCTGGTGGCCAAGCGCGTGTCGCCGAACAAGGCCAATGCCTCGGGCTGGTGGCTGTTCATTTTCCTGGCCAGCCTGGCCACGGCCGTGGTGCTGGCAGCGGTCAACGCACATAAATTCCTCGCGCCGCTGTTCATGGGACCGCTGGTGCTGGTCGGCCTGGTCGCGCTGGTGCTGACCTTTACTTCCAGCAAAAACTGAACGCCCGCGCCGGCACCGAACTCGCTTAAGGAAACACCATGTCAGACACGCTGAACCAGACCACCGCCGCGCCGGGCGAGCGCAAGAAGGACAAGATCATCGATTTGCGCCCCACGCTGTTCATCGGCGTGGGCGGCACGGGCATGCAGGTGCTGATGCGCATGCGCCGGCGCATCCTCAATACCTTGTGGGGCAATGCCGGCCACCGCACGCGCATCGAGAACCTGACCGAGTTCCCGGTGGCGCAGTTCATCCATTTCGACCTCGACAATGGCGCGCTGGTCGAAAGCGGCGAATCGCAGGCGCAGGACCTGCAGTTCGACCTGCTGAAATTTACCGACGATGAAAAAGTCGTCGGCTCGTTCGACGCCGAAAAATATGGCCGCGACGACGACTCGCTGGAACGCTATCCGCACATCAAGGAATGGCTGCCGCTGACGCCGCAAAAGATCCGCGACCTGAATTTCGACATGCAGTCAGGCGCCGGCCAGGTGCGCGCCGTGTCGCGCCTGTATTTCTTCGACAAATACAGCAAGGTGCGCGACAAGATCCGCCTGAAGCTGAAAACCCTGAAAGCAGGCCTGTCGCACGAGCGGCAGTTGAGCGAGCTGGGCCTGCGCATGGAGCCGGGCCGCTTCCGCATCGTGGTGGTCGGTTCGGTGGCCGGCGGCACTGGTTCCGGCTCCTTCCTCGACATGGGCTACCTGGCGCGCTGGATCGCCAAGACCGAAGTCGAGCATGCCGACGTGGAGCTGATGCTGTTCCTGCCCAGCGGCTACACCAAGAACAACAAGGACCGCATCGAAGGCAATGGCTATGCGGCGCTGATGGAACTCGAATCGGCCATGATGGGCAACAAGAATTACCTGAGCCGCTGGGACAATTATGACCGCCCCGAGCTGACCCGCGTGCCGTACAACGAAGTGTTCCTGGTCGACTCGGGCAACCTGGCCCAGCAGCATACGGACAGCGTCGACGACATCTATCACATGGTGGCCGACTCCCTGTTCGAAGACTTCGCCTCGGCCGACTTTGCGCGCGCCAAGCGCTCGATCGCCGTCAACCAGGCGCAATACAAGAACCGCATGTACAAGGCGCCGGTGCCGCAAAACCGTTTCGGCGACATGCGCCTGTATTTCTCCCAGCGCTATTCCTCGTTCGGCATGTCGGTGCTCGACACGCGCCAGGAAGCGGCGCGCGACGAACGCGCCCACCGCTGGGCCGGCGCCATGCTGAAAGCCTTCTTTGGCGTCGGCGGCACGGACGCCGGCGCGAACCGCGCCAACGACGACCAGCGCAATACCTTTATCGGCGCGCACATGGGTTTGCGCGCGACGCCGTTCAGCGACTTTCCCGTGTTTTCCGACAAGAGCATCGAACTGAAGCGCTCGAATGGCGCGTTCGACGATTTCCAGGTGGTCGACGACCTGCTGGCCGAGCGCCAGGGCAGCCTGCTCAGCGGCGTGGAAGAGCGCGTCAACCGCCGTGTCGATGAAATTCGCACCGGCTACGACCGCAAGGAATGGCCGACCCAGGTGCGCGAAGCGGTGCGCCAGCTCGAACGCGACGCCGTGCGCGACCAGGATTCCACCGCCGACACCACCGAAGACCGCATCGCCAAGCGGCGCGCCGAATTGTTCGGCCATATCAGGCAGGTGGTGCGCGACCAGCTGTACGGCTACCTGGACAACAAGGAATTCGGCGGCCTCGAATACGTGCTGTCGCTGGTCGAACAGATCAAGGACCGCATCGAGGCACCGGGCAGCGGCCTGATCGCACAGATCGACACGAATGCCGAGCGCTATCGCGAAATCAAGGAAGCGGTGCGCACGCGCGAATACGAGCGCCTGCTGAACAACCTGGAACAGGTGCGTGGCGGCCTGTTCGGCAACGGTGAAAAACAGGCGGCGTCGGTGATGGATCATCTGCGCACCGAGATCGCCAATGCGCTCAAGTTCCACCTGCGCGCGCGCGCCGCCGACGAGGCCGTCCTGCTGCTGCGCGACATCTCGCGCTGGCTGGGCAACCGCACCGGCGTCGATGCCGAAGGCCGCGCCGTGTGGAATGGCCTGGTCGGCGAGTTGCAGGCTGGCCGCGCCGCCGTGCTCGACATGCTGAACCAGTTGCAGACAGCCAGCGTCATCGTCCAGAAGGACCTGCAGAAAGACCATGCGACGTCCATCGTGGTACCGGTCACGGTGGCCGATATCGCCATGCCGAATCCGAAAACCCTGCGCGAGTGGGCCGACGAGGCGTTCCAGGATATCGGCGGCTCCAAGACCCTGTTTCCGATGCTGGGCGACGCCTCGCAGCGCACCGAAATTCTGAACAAGGTCAAGCGCATGGCGGAAAACCGCCTGGCCGCCATGGGCGTCAACGACCAGGACGGCGCCAAGGCCGATCCGCTGTTCGCGGCGCTCGACCAGATGGAGCCGGCGCGGCGCCAGGATTACTTCCGCAAGCTGCTGGCCTGCGCCATGCCGTGGATCGACGCCAATATGGTGGCCGAATTCTCGGTGGTGGCCGACCAGTACAAATGCGTGATCGGCGTGGCGGGCGCAAAACAGTTCAAGGCCCGCTTCGGCGCGGAAATCGCCGCCTGCGTGCAGACCCAGGCCGGCATCACCAGCGACCAGGTCGACATCGTCGAAACCGGCATTGCAGGGCGCGCCGTCTGCTACTGCGAGCTGGCCGGCGTGCCGCTGACGGTGTTGCGCGGCCTGGAAGGCTGGCGCACCAGCTACCGCAAGGAAACTGATGACGACAAGGCGCCGATCCACACGCATATCGACACGACCCAGTTCAATCATCCGATCGCGCCGAGCACCGATGAAATCCGCTTGCAGGCCGAACACTTCGGTCTGTTCCTGAAAGCCATCATGCTGGGCGTGCTGACGCGCCACACGGGCCGCATCGTGCCGCTGGGGCAATATCTGTTTGCCATGGGCCGCGGCGACGTGCGCCGCATCGGCAACGAGCGCTCGATCCGCCAGAGCGGCTTGCATCATGTGTTCCAGGGGTTGATCGAGTCGCGCGTGGCCGAACGCCTGGCTGAATTCGACGCCGTGCAGACGGTGGCGATGGCGGCCCTGGCCAGCTACTACGCCAGCGATGTCTACACGCCGCGCCTGCTGTCGATGACGGGCGGCGCCCAGCTGGAAAACAAGGGCTTCGGCAATTCGATCGCCAATGAAATCGCGGCCGACCTGCGCGAAAACGCGCGCCGCAAGGGCCTGACGGATGCCGAGATCGACAAGCTCGAAGGCAAGCTGTATAACAGCCTGAAGACCTGGGCCAGTGTGATTGCCGACTCCGACGCCGATGCGCACGAATGGGAGGTGAAGGAACCGGACGACGGCGGCTTGCCGCGCCTGAAGTTTGCGATCAAGCCCGAAATGCTGGAGCCGGGCGCGCTGGAGGCGCTGCTGTCGCCTGCGGCAGTTGCAGCCCCGGCCGCAACAGCGGCAGCCGCGTCGCCGTTCGGCATGCCAGCGCCGGCACCAAGCATGGCGCCACCGCCGCTGGTCGAATATCATTACTTCCTCGGTATCGACGGCAAGCAGCAGGGGCCGTTCACGGTCCAGCATATTGCGCAATTCGTGCGCGCCGGGCAAATCGTGCCGGCCGCCACCAAGGTCTGGCGCGAAGGCATGCCGGCCTGGGCCGACCTGTCGCAGTTCCCGGAACTGGCGTCGGTACTGGGCAGCGCGCCGCCTCCGCTGATGACGCCGCCGCCCCCGCTTTGATGAAGGAAGTGTCGTGAACAAGTGTGTCAAGTGTCAATCAACGCTGGCCGGTGGCGTGCCGTTCTGTCCGTTTTGCGGACAGGGCGTCGCCAACGCCGTCCAGCCGCCACCGCTGCCCAAGCCGGCGGCGGCCGCCGCCGTGCCGCCGCCGGCTGCGCCGCCAGCAGCCAGGACTGAACCGAAACCGGTGCCCAAGCCGGAACCGAAGCCTGAACCCAAGCCGGAACCGAAGCCTGAACCCAGGCCTGAACCCAGGATTGCGCCAAAGATTGAACCAAAGGCGGAGCCAAAACCGCAGCCTGAACCGCTGATCGTGCCCAAGCCGGCGCCACAAGTTGACACGCCGCCCAAGCCGCCCGGGCCGCCGAAAAAATGGCCGCGCTGGCTGGCCGGCATCGCCGTGCTGGCGCTGGTGATCGTCTACATGAACGGCAAGCCGGGCAGCAAGAATGCATCGGCCTGCAATGACGCCATCGACAGCGGCCTGAAACTGGTGGCCGACGGCAGCCTGGACGGCGCGCGCGGCAAGCTGGCCACCGCCAGGCTGGCGTGCAGCGGCAAGTCCAGCGCCAAGGCCGACGACTTGCAGGCGGCCATCGGCAGGGCCGGTGCGGCCAGCAGCGGCTGCCAGCGCAGCGTCAAGGCGATTGAAAATGCAATCGATGGCAAGCGCCTGCAGAGCGCCAATGAGGCGCTGGGCAAGCTCGACGCCGATTGCGCCGGCGCCTCCACCGTGGAATCCCTGCGCAAGCAGCTGGCGCGCCAGCAGGCGGCCGCCGCCTCGGTGCAGGTGGGCGTGCGCCAGGCGCTCGACAGCAAGGATGCCTCCGCCGCGCAAAACGGCATCGCCAGGCTCGAAGCGATCGACCGCGAGTATCCGGAACTGAAACAGCTGAAAGCCGACCTGCAGGCACTGGCCACGCCCGAGCCTGCGCCAGCGCCGGTTGCCGTACCCGCACCAGCCCCGGCGCCGGTGCAGGCGCCCGCACCGATCGAGACTGCGCCGGTGCGCAGCGTGCCGCGGGAACCCGCGCCGGCGCGCGTGGTCGAACGTGCAGTGCCTGCCGTCGACAACGGCGCCGCCATGCGCAACGACATGGCGCAGTCGTTCCTGCGCGACGCCGAACGCGCTTTGCTGGAAGGCAAATTCGACGCGGCCAAGACCTATCTGGACAGCGCGCGCCGCATCGATCCGGGCAACAGCCGCATCGACAGCCTGGCGCGCCGCATCCGCGACCGCGAGCACCAGGTGCTGCAGACGGAAACAACGATCAAATAAGTATGCCTACACTCTGGAGTTCTCATGTTCAATAAAAACACCTTGCGCGCTGCCGCTGCGCTGACCCTCACCGCCATGCTGGCCGGCTGCGCTACCGCGCCCGGCAATCCGAACGGCGTGCGCCAGGATGCGCAATACCCGCAGGGCGGGCAGAATCCGCAGGCCGCCGCCGACGAGGATCCATGCAGCGTGGGCGCGACAGCGGCCGCCGGCGCCGCTGTCGGCGCGCTGCTGGGCGCCTTTGTCAACGGCAAGAAGGGCGCACTGCAGGGCGCGGCCCTGGGCGGTGGCCTGGCTGCGGCCGGCTGCCTGGCAATCAATGTCAATTCGCGCCAGACCAAGACGGCGGCGCAGGCCGACCGCGACTATATCCGCGCCCGCGGCGCCTTGCCGCGCGAGCCGCAAGTGGTGTCGTACACGCCGCAGGTCAGCTCGGCCACCGTCAAGCGCGGCCAGCCGTTCAAGGTCAATTCGGTGGTGGAACTGGTCAACGGCAGCGCGCAGAACGTCAACGATGTGCGCGAGGAACTGGTGGTGCTGGACCCGCAGGGCCAGCCGTTCAAGTCCGGCTCGAAAGCGCTGGCCAGCAACAACAAGACGGGCGGGCGCTTTGAAAACTCGTTCGAGCTGACCCTGCCGGCCGGCGTGTCGCAGGGCGTCTACGGCGTCAAGACCAATCTGTACGTGAACGGCAAGCTGGCCGCCACGCGCGACTTGCGCACGCAGCTGGTGATCATGGACGTGGATGCTGGCGCCAACGCGCAGCTGGCGCTGCGCTGATTGCGTATGCGAATCCGCAGGTCGGATTAGCGCTGCGCGCGTAATCCGACAACACCGTTGGCTGCGTTAACAATGTTGTCGGCAATGTTGTCGGATTACGGCCTGCGGCCTGATCCGACCTACGCGCCGCCGGCGTAGCCATGCTGGCGCCACGCTTCATACACCACCACCGCCACCGTATTGGACAGGTTCAGGCTGCGGTTGTCGGGGCGCATCGGCAGGCGGATGCGCTGCTCGCCGGGAAAACTGTTGCGCAGTTCGGGATCCAGTCCCCTGGTTTCCGAACCGAACACGAACACGTCGCCGGGCAAAAAAGACAGCTCGGCAAACGGGCGCGAGCCGTGCGTGGTCATGGCGAACATGCGCGCCGGGTCCGGTTGCGTGTCGGCGAGGAACGCCTCCCAGTTCTTGTGCACTTTCATGCTGGCGTAGTCGTGGTAATCGAGGCCGGCGCGTTTCATTTTTGAATCGTCGAGCGGAAAGCCCAGTGGTTCGATCAGGTGCAGCTGCACGCCCGTATTGGCGCACAGGCGGATGATATTGCCCGTATTGGGCGGAATTTCCGGGTTGACCAGGACTACATGAAACACATTCTTCCCCTTGTAAAATAGTAATCAGTGCGGCGGCGTGCGCGCCGCCACCAGCACGGTGACCTTGCGCGCGCCCGCCCGTTTCAGTGCGGCCGCCAGTGCATGGACGGTATGGCCGCTGCTCATCACGTCGTCGACGATGCCGACGTGGCAAGCTGCAAGCCGGGCCGAAAATGCCGGCTCGGCAATAAAAGCATGCGCCAGGTTGGCCCGCCGTTCGCGCGGCGCCACGCCGCTCTGTGCCCTTGTTTCGCGCACGCGCAGCGCCAGCCGCGCCTGCAGCGCGATATCGAGATGGCGCGCCAGCGGCCGCGCAATTTCCAGCGCCTGGTTGTAGCCCCGTTCCACCAGCCGGGCCGGGCCCAGCGGTACCGGGCACAGCAGTTGCGGCGCGTCCCAGTTGCTGTCGCGCTGCACCGCCTGCGCCAGCAGTTGCGCGAACAGCGGCGCATGCGCCAGGCGCGCGCCAAATTTCAATTGCAGCAACAGCTGGTCGACCGGCGCCGCATAGTCCGCCGCCGTGAAGGTGGCGTCATACGCGGGCGGGCGGCGCAGACAGCGCCCGCACAGCTGCGCCATGTCGTCGAGCGGATTGGCGCACTGGCGGCAGCGCGGCCGTGTCTGTTCCAGATATTGTTGCCGGCACGGCACGCACACCAGCTCGCGGCATGGGCCGGCGCACAGCGCGCACTGGGCCGGCAGCAGGCTGGCCAGCAGCTGCCGCGGCAAGCGCTTCCATGCATCGTGACTGAATAAGGTCCTGATCGCCATGGCCGTGTTCCATGTACACTGCCGACATTATCTCATCTCACCCGATTCGACATGTCAGTTCCCACTACTCCGCCCAAAATGAGTGCGCCCATCGATCCGGTGCACGTCCGTGATTTCTTTTCCCGTCCGGCGCGCGTGGCGCCCTCCGACTTTTTGCGCCGCGAAGTATCAAGCCGCATGCATGAACGCCTGGAACTGGTCAGGATCGCGCCGTTGCGCGTGCTTGACGCGGGCTGCGGCCCCGGCGCCGACCTGGCGCAGCTGCACAAGGATTATCCGGCCGCGCAGATCATCGGCCTCGACGCCGCGCAAGCAATGATGCAGGCGGCGCGCGCGCCGGCCAGCAAGTTGTCCGGCCTGAACCAGTTCCTCAGCAAATTGTTGCCGGCCAAGGCGGGCGTGGACCTGCTGTGCGGCGACCTGGGCGACCTGCCGCTGGCGCCGAACAGCATCGACCTGGTGTGGTCCAATCTGGCGCTGCACTGGCATGCCCAGCCCGACCGCGTGTTTGCCGAATGGCGCCGCGTGCTGCGCCTCGACGGCTTGCTGATGTTTTCCTGTTTCGGCCCCGACACCTTCCGCGAACTGCGCGACGCGTTTGCCGAGGCCGACCTGTATCCGCACGCCTTGCCGTTTGTCGACATGCATGATTTTGGCGACATGCTGGTGGAAGCGGGGTTTTCCACGCCGGTGCTCGATATGGAAATCATTACCGTTACCTACGATACGCCGCAAAAACTGCTGGCAGACGTGCGTGCCTTCGGCGGCAATCCTTTGACCACGCGCCGGCGCGGCCTGATGGGGAAGGGCGAATGGCAGCGCATGCTGGCGGCCTTGGAAAAAATGCGCCGGCCCGATGGCAAGCTGGGGCTCAGTTTCGAGATTGTCTACGGCCATGCGTTCCGCCCCGCGCCACGCGTCACGCGCAACGGTGAAGCCATCATCCGTTTTGATTTACCAAGAAAATAATTGAGATAAAAACCGAGGCAATCAGCGCGCAACCCCAGGAGTCCCTGATAAAACGGCCATGGCGTCGTTGCGCTGCCTCGCCGTACCTGCGTACTGTCTTCGGCAACGCGCCTGGCCCTGGCCATTTTCTCAGGAACTCTTTGCGCGAGGTTGAAAGGCGTGGCTTCGTCAGCTTTCCGGGCGAACTGGCGGCAACCGTTGCAATCCGCGCCACCATTGCTGGCGCGGTTCTGCGCACACCGCATATTTCTTGATGGATTCAACTTTTCTTGCTTATAATCGTTGATTGTTTTATCAGCTTATCAAGCTTGAAAACAAGGGCGGCACAAAAAAAATAAAAACAAAGCAAGCCGAATCCGAAGTTACTGCATTAGTATAGTAACCATCTTGCATGCAGGGACATGATGCAGATGTAAAAGAAAAACAAGATTCCAGCATGGCTGTCCGGCGATTTTTCTGCGCCGGCGGCCGGCATGAAATCGGCTGGTGCGAGGTTACTGAGCAGCGTGCGACCGTGGTCTGGCCGCGACGCTTTCATGGAGGAGCGGCAGCGGGGGAGTACGGAGGTTTCCGCAGCCGTTTAAAATATCGTTATTTTTTAGGTGGTTGGGGAAAACATGACACATGCAAAGCGACTGCTATCGTCGATGCTGGGACTATCGCTGCTCGCAGCGAATATCGCAAGATGGGCCACGGCGGCGCCTGCCGCCTCCACCTATCCCGGTACCGGCGGTCCGGTGCCGTTCGAGATGAATCTGCAGCCGCCTGCCACACAGATCGCGCACGAAATCTACGACCTGCACACCTGGATGATGGTCATCTGCCTGGTGATTTTCGTGGCCGTGTTCGGCGTCATGTTCTATTCCATCTTCAAGCACCGCAAGTCGCTGGGCCACAAACCGGCCACCTTCCACGAGAGCACGACCGTCGAGATCGCCTGGACCGTGGTGCCGTTCCTGATCGTGATCGGCATGGCGCTGCCTGCCACGCGCACGGTGGTCGGCATGAAAGATACGGCCAATGCCGACATCACCATCAAGGCCACCGGCATGCAGTGGAAATGGGGCTACGACTATCTGAAAGGCGAGGGCGAAGGCATTTCCTTCCTGTCCAACCTGTCCACGCCGCGCTCGCAAGTGGGTGCCCCCGGCGCGCCGCCAACGGAAAAACGCGGCGAAAATTACCTGATCGAAGTCGACAATGAAGTGGTGGTGCCGGTCAATAAAAAGATCCGCATGGTGCTGACCGCCAATGACGTGATCCACGCCTGGTCCGTGCCCGCATTTGGCGTGAAGCAGGATGCGATTCCCGGTTTCGTGCGCGACACGTGGTTCAAGGCCGACCATATCGGCACCTTCCGCGGCAATTGCGCCGAGCTGTGCGGCAAGGAACACGCGTTCATGCCGATCGTCGTGAAGGTTGTCTCGGCTGATGACTACAAGGCCTGGGTCGATGTGAAACAGAAGGAAATGGCGGCGCTGGCCGACGATCCGAACAAGACCTGGACCATTGACGAGCTGAAAGTGAAGGGCGAAAAAGTCTATGCCGCCAACTGCGTGGTCTGCCACCAGGCGACCGGCAAGGGCGTGCCGGGTGCGTTCGCACCCCTGGACGGTTCGGCGGTGGTAAACGGTCCGAAGGCGGCGCAGATCCATGTCTTGCTGAACGGGCAAAAGAGCGGCAAGTATCCGGCGGAAATGCCAGCCTGGAAACAACTGTCGGACACGGATATCGCGGCAGTGATCACTTACACGCGCAATAGCTGGTCCAACAAAGCCGAAGAAAATATCGTTCAACCAGCCGAAGTCGTGGCTGCACGCAAGTAATCAGGAGCCGCAGATGAGCACGAGCACTAGCACCCTGGACCGCACCGGTCTCGATTTACACGACCACGCGCACGATCACGCCCACGATCACCCGACCGGCTACCGCCGCTGGCTGTTTGCCACCAACCACAAGGATATCGGCACTTTGTACTTGTGGTTCTCGTTCATCATGCTGCTGTCGGGCGGCGTGCTGGCGCTGATGATACGCACCGAGCTGTTCCATCCGGGCCTGCAATTCTTCCACCCTGAATTTTTCAACCAGCTCACCACCATGCACGGCCTGGTGATGGTGTTCGGCGCCATCATGCCGGCCTTTGTCGGCTACGCCAACTGGATGATCCCGCTGCAGGTGGGCGCCTCCGACATGGCGTTTGCGCGCATGAACAACTTCTCGTTCTGGCTGCTGCCGCCGGCCGCCATTTTGCTGGCCACCTCGTTCCTGGTGCCGGGCGGCGCCACCGCCGCCGGCTGGACCCTGTATGCGCCGCTGTCGACGCAGATGGGCCCTGGCATGGACATGGCGATTTTCGCCATGCACCTGATGGGCGCCTCGTCGATCATGGGCTCGATCAATATCATCGTCACCATCCTCAACATGCGCGCCCCCGGCATGACCCTGATGAAAATGCCGATGTTCTGCTGGACCTGGCTGATCACCGCGTACCTGCTGATCGCCGTGATGCCGGTGCTCGCTGGCGCCATAACCATGACCCTGACCGACCGCCATTTCGGCACCTCGTTCTTCAACGCGGCCGGTGGCGGCGACCCGGTCATGTACCAGCATATCTTCTGGTTCTTCGGCCACCCCGAAGTCTATATCATGATCTTGCCGGCATTCGGCATTGTCTCGCAGATCCTGCCGGCGTTTGCGCGCAAGCCGCTGTTCGGCTACGCCTCGATGGTGTACGCGACGGCATCGATCGCGATCCTGTCGTTCATCGTCTGGGCGCACCACATGTTTACCACCGGCATGCCGGTGACCAGCCAGCTGTTCTTCATGTACGCCACCATGCTGATCGCCGTGCCGACCGGCGTGAAAGTGTTCAACTGGATCGCCACCATGTGGAAGGGCTCGATGACGTTCGAGACGCCGATGCTGTTCTCGGTCGGCTTCATCTTCGTGTTTACCATGGGCGGCTTTACGGGCCTGATCCTGGCCGTGACGCCGATCGACATCCAGCTACAGGATACCTATTATGTGGTGGCGCACTTCCACTACGTGCTGGTGGCCGGTTCGCTGTTTGCCCTGTTCGCCGGCTTCTATTACTGGTCGCCGAAATGGACCGGCCACATGTACAACGAGACGCGCGGCAAGATTCACTTCTGGCTGTCCCTGATCACCTTCAACATCACTTTCTTCCCGATGCACTTCCTGGGACTGGCCGGCATGCCGCGCCGCTACGCCGACTATCCGGCGCAGTTCACGGACTTCAACATGATCGCCTCGATCGGCGGTTTCGGCTTCGGCCTGATGCAGGTCTACTTCCTGGTGTTTGTGGTGATCCCGACGATTCGTGGCGGCAAGGCCGCGCCGGCCAAGCCGTGGGAAGGCGCGGAAGGGCTGGAATGGACCGTGCCGAGCCCGGCGCCGTTCCATACGTTTGAAACGCCGCCGACCGTGAAATAAGCGACGCCATGAGCGAACTCGATACCCAGCGCAAGAAGAGCAACCGCCGCACCGGGCTGATCCTGGCGGCGCTGGCGGCCTTCTTTTTCCTGTCGGTGTTTGCCAAGCGGCTGTGGCTGTGACATGACGACGCCAGTACAGCCGCAGCCGCAGCCAGAACCCGCAACACGCGGCCTGAACCGCCAACTGCTCGGTAAACTGCTGGTAATCGCCTGCGTCATGTTCGGCTTTGGCTATGCCTTGATTCCCGTCTACAGGCAGATTTGCGAAGTGATGGGCATCAATATCCTGACGCAAAAGGACGGCACGGTCGCCTGGGACAAGAACACGCAGGTCGACACCACGCGCAGCATCACGGTGGAGTTCGACGGCAATGCGCAGGGGCCGTGGCGGTTCCGTCCGGTGGTCTCCAGCATGAAAGTGCATCCGGGCGAGCTGGTCACGGTGCTGTATGAAGTGGTCAACACGCAGGGGCGCACCGTCAATGCGCAGGCCATTCCCAGCTACGCGCCGCAAAGCGCGACGCCGCATTTCAAGAAGGTCGAATGTTTCTGCTTCCAGCAGCAGACCCTGAAACCGCATGAGGCGCGGCAGATGCCGGTGGTGTTCTTCCTCGATCCGGCGCTGCCGAAAGAGGTAAAGACCATTACCCTGTCGTACACGTTTTTCGAGATCGCCGGTCTGAGCCAGGCTCGGACGCCGGCGGTGCAATAGGAGTGGCGATGAACGAGCCCAAACAGCACGCGTCGTTCCTGTATTCATTGAAGGCCGTGATCTGGTCGTTTACCGGACTGCGGCGCAAGAGTGATTTCGATACCGATTCGGCAAAGCTGAACCCGGTGCATATCGTGATTGCCGGCCTGCTGGCAGTAGCTTGCCTGGTCGGCATCCTGATTGCCATCGTCAGCCTGGTCGTACCATAAATAGATAAACGAGGAGATGAGTATGAGTGCCAATCACGCCGCTGCACCTTATTATTTCGTGCCCGGGCCATCGCGCTGGCCGATGCTCGGCGGCGCCAGCCTGCTGCTGACCATGATCGGCGCCTCGGCCTGGGTCAACGACGTGGCGTGGGGACCGTATGTCAATTACGCCGGCATCGCCGGCATCCTGCTGGTGCTGTATTTCTGGTTCGGCGACGCGATCGGCGAATCGGAAAAAGGCCTGTACAGTGAGCGCATCGATTACTCGTTCCGCTGGAGCATGGGTTGGTTTATCTTTTCCGAAGTCATGTTCTTTGCCGCCTTCTTCGGCGTGCTGTTCTATGCGCGCGTGATCTCGACGCCGTGGCTGGGCGACCTCGACCATAAACTGATCTGGCCCGATTTCTCGGCCCAGTGGGGCTCGGTGGGGCCGGCCGGCACGGTGCAGGAATTTACCACCATGACGCCGTTCTGGATTCCGACCATTAACACGGCATTGCTGCTGACCTCGGGCGTGACGCTGACCATCTCGCACCACGCGCTGCGCGCCGGCCACCGCGGCGTGACGGCCCTGTTCCTGGCCGCCACCATCCTGCTGGGCGCGGTCTTCATGGGCTTCCAGGTCTACGAATACATGCACGCGTACAGCGAGCTGAACCTGAAACTGACGTCCGGCATCTACGGCGCCACCTTCTTCATGCTGACCGGCTTCCACGGCTTCCACGTGACCCTGGGCGCGATCATGCTGTCGGTGATTTTGTACCGCGTATTGAAGGGGCACTTCACGCCCGACCACCACTTCGGCTTCGAAGGCGCCGCCTGGTACTGGCACTTTGTCGACGTCGTCTGGCTGGGCCTGTACGTGGTCGTGTATTGGTTATAATGCGGGGCAGGGCGCATGGTGTGAGCCATGTGCCGGCAGCCTGAAAAAAGCCGTACCGGACGATCCGTGTACGGCTTTTTTCATGGTGTGAAAATTTGCTATTGAGACAATGTGAACCCAGCGAAATGCTGGGATCGGACCCTGAGGGTCCGACCCCGGTCCTTGCCGCTGGGTTTAATGAATACCGGTAGGCTGGATATACCCCAGCCGGTGCGCCAGCAAGATCAGCAAAAACAGCGCAATCGAAAACCCCACGCGCATGGCCAGCGCCTGCACGGTGCGGTTGCTCTTGCCCTTGTCGCGCATCAGGAAAAACAGGGCCGAGCCGAGGCTGCCCAAAATCAGGATAAACGCGATGGCGACAACGATTTTCATGGATGGCAAGGCCCGCTCTGAGGAGGTTTCATTGTAATGCCAATACGCTTCCCATTCCGCTTTCGGTGGATACCATTTGTGGTCATGCTGCTGCTGGTGACGCTGGGCCTGTCGCTGGCGCAATGGCAGCAGCGCCGCGCGGAAGAGAAAATCGCCCGCGCCGCCAAACTGCAAGCGGGCAACCTGGCCGCGCCGCTGGCATTGACGGCCGCGCCCCTGCTGCCGGTGGACGCCGAAGCGATCGAGTACCGCCGCGTGACGCTCACCGGCCACTTCGTGCCGGCCTGGACCGTCTACCTGGACAACCGCCCGTACAAGGGCCAGGCCGGCTTGCATGTGCTCACTCCCTTTCGCATCGACGGTTCAAGCGTGCATGTGCTGGTGGCGCAGGGCTGGCTGCCGCGCAATAATGCCGACCGCACGCGCATTGCCGATTACACGACGCCCACCGGCACCGTCACCATACAGGGCATTGCCCGCCTGAACGCCGGCCATGTGATGCAGCTGGGCACGGCCGCGCCTCTGGCGCCGCAGGCCATCGTGCAAAATGCCGATATCGCGCAGCTGGCGCAGGCCAGCGGCCTGGCGTTCCAGCCGCTGCTGGTCGAACAGACTGGCCCGGTCTCAGGCGCACTGCCCGTGCGCGACTGGCCGGCGCCCGACCTCGGCGCCGACAAGCATCGCGGCTACGCCTTCCAGTGGTTGGCCCTGGCGCTGATGGCCTTCTTATTTTTTGTCTTTACAGGATTTCGACGTGCAAACAACTCTTCCCGATAGCAAAGCGCAAATTACCGGCCGCTGGAAACTGCTGGCCGTGGTGGCCGTCTGTGCCTTTCCGATTATCGCCTCGTATGTGACGTATTACATCATCAAGCCCAGCAGCCGCAACAACTATGGCGCATTGATCGATCCGCGCCAGTATCCGATACCGGAAGCCAAATTGCAGGTGACGGAACTCGATGGCAAGCCGTCGCCCCTGGAACAATTCAAGGGCAAGTGGGTCATGCTGCAAACGGGGCCGTCCGATTGCCAGGACGCCTGCAAGCAGCAGCTGTTTGCCATGCAGCAGCTGCGCCTGACGCAAGGCAAGGAAATGGAGCGCATCGAGCGCGTCTGGCTGATTACCGACCCGCAGCCGATCGACACCATCGTGATGCGCGAATACGACGGCACCAATATGCTGCGCGTCAATGGCGACGCCATCAGGGCGTGGCTGCCGGTGGAGCCGGGCGGCAAGATAGACGATCACCTGTACCTGATCGACCCGCTGGGCAACCTGATGATGCGTTTCCCGAAAGATGCGGACCCGACCAAAGTCAAGAAAGACATCGCCAAGCTGCTCAAAGCTTCGGCGATCGGTTAAGGAGCCCACATGCCTGCAATGCATCTTTCCGCACTGGCCCAGCTGGGCCTGACGGGTTTGCTGGTGGCGCTGCTGCCGTTGACCATGGTATGGGTGTCGTCCGACGCCAACAAATACCGCAAACTCGTCTGGATCGCCGTGTTCCTGACGGTCGACCTGATCATGTTTGGCGGCTTTACGCGCCTGTCCGATTCCGGCCTCGGCTGCCCGGACTGGCCAGGCTGCTACGGCTCGGCCAACCCCTTCCTGGCGCACGAACATATCGTGGCCGCCGAAACGCTGATGCCGACCGGCCCCGTGACGGTGGTCAAGGCGTGGATCGAAATGACGCACCGCTACCTGGCGATGGCGATCGGCGTGCTGATCGTGGCGATGATGGTGCAGGCATGGCGCCAGTGGCGAAAAAACCACCGCCAGGAATTCGCCCCGGCCCTGCCGACGGCGCTGTTTTTCTTTGTCTGCCTGCAAGGTGCATTTGGCGCCTGGACGGTTACCCTGAAACTGCAGCCGGTGATCGTCACCATCCATTTGCTGCTGGGCATGGGTCTCTTGTCTCTGCTGGTGTGGCTGGGCGGGCGCCAGGATCATGCGGTCTCTCCCGTGCTGAATGCCGATGCGCCATCCGCCGTATTGCGCCCCGTGCGTACGCTGGCAATTTTCTCGGGCGTGCTGCTGCTGGTGCAGATCGCGCTGGGCGGCTGGGTCAGCACCAATTACGCGACCCTGGCCTGCACCGACTTTCCGCTATGCGGCGGCAAGGTGATTCCCGAGATGGATTTCGAGCACGGTTTTCACCTGTGGCGCGAGCTGGGCAAGACGGCCACCGGCCACTATCTGCCGTTCTCGGCACTGACGGCGATCCACTGGGTGCACCGCAATTTTGCGTTCGTCGTGCTGGCCGGCATCGGCTATACCGTGTTCCGCGCGTGGAAGCTGCCGTCCTTGCGCGGCACGGCCCGCTGGATTGCGCTGGTGCTGGCGCTGCAGGCAGGCACCGGCCTGGCCACCATCTACCTGAACTGGCCGCTGGCGATTGCCGTCATGCATAACGGCGGGGCGGCGCTGCTCGTGTTGTTGCTGACCATGTTAAACTACAAGGCCAAATTCCAGCTCGATGCCGCGCTCCAGCGCAGCGTTTATCGCGCTTCCACCAGCGCGACAGTGCCCACGGCGCCAGGCAGCACTTCCCGTATCTCATAATGACTACTCAGACCATCAGCAGCAAACCCTCCCCCCGCCTCGCCCAGTACTGGGCGCTGACCAAGCCGCGCGTGACGCAGCTGGCCGTGTTTTGCGCCGTGATCGGCATGTTCCTGGCCAGCGAGGAGTTGCCGCACTGGCAGCCGGTGGTGTTCGGCACCATCGGCATCTGGCTGCTGGCCGGCGCCGCGTTTGCCGTCAACTGCCTGGCCGAGCGCGAGATCGATGCGCGCATGGCGCGCACGGCGCGCCGGCCGATGGCGATGGGCGACATCACGGTAAAACAGACGGTGGTGTTCGCGCTGGTGATCGGCGGCCTGGGCATGGGCATCCTGTATTACCTGGTCAATCCGCTGACCATGTGGCTGACCTTTGTCACCTTTGTCGGCTACGCGCTGATCTACACGATGGTGCTGAAACCTGCCACGCCGCAGAACATCGTCATCGGCGGCCTGTCCGGCGCCATGCCGCCGGCGCTGGGCTGGGCGGCGGTGGCCAACGACGTGCCGATGCAGGCGTGGCTGCTGGTGCTGATCATTTTTGTCTGGACCCCGCCGCACTTCTGGGCGCTGGCCATGTACCGCCGCGACGACTACGCGCGCTCGGGCCTGCCGATGCTGCCCGTCACGCACGGCCTGAAGTTCACGCAGTTCCACGTGTGGCTGTATTCGATCGCGCTGGCTGCCACCACCCTGATGCCGTATGCCGTGCGCATGAGCGGACTGATCTATCTGGTGTCGGCCGTGGTGCTCAATGCCGGCTTCCTGTATTACTCGTGGCAGATGTACCGCAAGTACACGGACCTGATCGCGAGGAAAGCGTTTACCTATTCCATCATCTACCTGTCGCTGCTGTTCGTGGCGCTGCTGGTCGACCACTATATTCCGCTTGGCTCATGAAAAAACTCTTTTGCCTGTTGTTGACGACCTTGTTGACGACCTTGCTGCTGGCCGGCTGCGGCCAGCCCGAAGCGCCGAAACCCGCCTTTATCAATACCGATGTGACGGGCCTTGGCTATGCGCGCGAGTTTGCGCTGACCGACCACACGGGCACGCCGCGCACGCTGGCCGACTACAAGGGCAAGCTGGTGCTGATCTTTTTCGGCTACACGCAATGCCCGGATGTGTGCCCGACCACCATGGCCGACATGGCGCAGGTAATGAAAGAGATGGGCCCGCAGGCCGACCAGGTGCAAGTGCTGTTCGTCACGGTCGACCCGGAACGCGACAA
Organism: Janthinobacterium sp.; assembly: GCF_031995485.1. Lineage (NCBI taxonomy): Bacteria > Pseudomonadati > Pseudomonadota > Betaproteobacteria > Burkholderiales > Oxalobacteraceae > Janthinobacterium > Janthinobacterium sp. Next base: position 77,501 of record NZ_DAMAGB010000008.1, on the reverse strand, counting down.
GCAGGCGCTGCTGGCCGAATACGTGCCGGCCTTCGACAAGCGCTTTGTCGGCCTGTACGGCGACCTGGCCGCGACCGCCAGGGTGGCCAAGGAGTTCAAGGTGTACTACGCCAAGGTCGAGGGCGAAACGGACGATAGCTATACGGTCGACCATACGGCCGGCACCTATGTGTTCGACCGCCAGGGCAAGATCCGCCTGTTCGTGCGCCACGGCGAGAAGCCGGCCGCCATCGCGCACGACCTTAAACTTCTGCTATCCTGAGCCCGTGCCCGGCGCCGCCGGGCTTCGCTTTCAGGGATGGCAGTACATGGAAAAACGTTTCGAGCCGTATGCGCGCCTGGCAGCCGTCATCTTCCTGCTGATCGGCTGTTTTTTCGTGCTGCGTCCCTTCCTGCCGGCAATGCTGTTCGCCGTCTGCGTCAGCATCTCCAGCTGGCCGCTGTACCTGCTCATGCTCAACCGCCTCAAGGGCCGGCGCAACCTGGCGGCCGCCATCATGACCGTCTCGCTGGTACTGGTGATCGTGCTGCCGCTGGTGCTGGTCACCTACAACCTGGCCGACAATGTCGCGCGCATCTATGAACAGTTGCGCCTCGCGCTCGACGAAGGCGCGCTGCATCCGCCGGCCTGGCTGGCCAGCATTCCGCTGATCGGCGAAACCCTGGACGGCTATGTGCGCCGCATTATGGAAGACCGCGAGGAATTGCTCAATTTGGGCAAGAACATGCTGGAGCCGGCCCGCCATTTCCTGACCTCCGGCGGCATCGTGCTGGGCAGCGGCGTGGCGCAGACCAGCCTGGCCGTATTCGTCAGTTTCTTTTTGTACCGCGACGGCCAGCTGCTGCGCGACGCCTTGCTGCTGGGTAGCGCGCGCATTATCGGGCCCAGTGCACCGGGCGTGGCGCTGACCATCAGCCGCACGATACGCGGCGTGATGTATGGCCTGCTGGGTACGGCGCTGGCGCAGGCATTGGTGGCGGTGTTGGGGTTCCTGATTGCCGGCGTGCCGGCGGTGGCCTTGCTGGGGATTGCCACGTTCGTGCTGTCGCTGGTGCCGGTCGGCCCGCCGCTGGTGTGGGGCGGCGCTGCCATCTGGCTGTTCAATGGCGGCGAGACGGGCTGGGGCATCTTCATGCTGGTATGGGGCGGTCTGTTGATCAGTGGCGTCGACAATGTCGTCAAGCCGCTCCTGATCAGCCGCGGCAGCAGCCTGCCATTCCTGCTGGTGCTGCTGGGCGTGCTCGGCGGCGTGCTGGCGTTCGGCTTTGTCGGCATCTTTATCGGCCCGACCCTGCTGGCGGTACTGTACAGCCTGCTGCAAACCTGGACCCTGGGCGTGACGACCGTGCCGCAGGGTAAGGATTCCTTGTCCGATAAAAAGCCCTAGTCGCGCAGGTCGGCGTCCAGGTCGCGTTCCTGTTTCGGGATCACCTTGATCAGCACGATGCGCGGGCCGTTCATCTTCTTGACGACGATATCGAAGTCGACAAAGGTGATGCGCTGGCCCTGCTTCGGGATATCGCCCAGCTTGACCATGATCAGGCCGCCGACCGATTCCACATCGTCCAGGCCCAGCTCCTCGTTTTCGATATCGATGCCAAGGATACGTTCGAGCGAGAAGATGGGCAGGCTGGCCTTGCCGATCAGGGTGCCGTCGCTCTGCTTGAGCCAGTCGTTCTCATTGCGGCGGAATTCGTCGCGGATCTCGCCCACCATGGCGCCCAGCAAATTGTCGAGCGTGATGAAGCCGACCGGGCGCTTGCCCTTTTCGCCGATCAGCGCAAAGTGCGGCGCGCCGTCGCGAAAGCGGCGGAACAGTTCCAGTGCCGGGGTGCGCGCGGAAATGATGTCCACGGGGCGCAGGAAGGGCTTGAGCGAGCTGATGGTCTTGCCGGCCTGCTGCGCGAAAAACAGGTCTTTCAGGTGCACCACGCCCAGCACGTCGTCCTCGTTGGTATCGAAGTAGGGGTAGCGGCTGAAGCGGTTGCGCAGCACGGTTTCCAGGTTCTGTTCCAGCGTTTCCGAGGCGTACAGCGCCACCACCTCATTGAGCGGGCGCATCAGGTCCGATACCGTCATCTGTTCGAAATCGAGCGACTGGGCCAGGATATTGCGTTCGTCGCGCGTAAATTTTTCGCCGGGCTGGCTGGTGCGCAGGATCAGTTTCAGCTCTTCCGACGAATAGTGCGCGTCGTGGCCGCCCTTGCCGGCCAGGCCCGCCAGGCGCAGCACCCAGTTGGCGCTGGCGTTGAGCAGGTAGATGGCCGGATACATGGCCCAGTAAAAGCCGTACAGCGGAATCGCGCTCCACAGGCCAACCGCTTCCGGGTTGCGGATCGCCATCGACTTGGGCGCCAGTTCGCCCACCACAATATGCAGGAAAGAAATTACGCTGAAGGCCAGCACGAACGAGATGCCGTGGATCAGTTCCTGCGAACTGACGCCGATGGCGCCGAACAGCGGTTCGAGCAGGCCGGCAAAGGCCGGCTCGCCGACCCAGCCCAGGCCCAGCGAAGCGAGCGTGATGCCCAGCTGGCAGGCGGACAGGTAGGCGTCGAGCTGGCCATGCACCTTGGCCAAAATGCGGCCCCGCAGTCCCTGTGTCTTGGCGATGGCCCGGATGCGCGTGCGGCGCAAGGTGACGATGCCAAATTCGGCGGCAACAAAAAATCCATTGAGCGCGACCAGGAAAAAGGCGAGCAGGACGAGTAAAACATTGTGCATGGAGGCGCAGAAAGATGGGCTGTTAAAACGTCATCTTAAACGACGAAGGGCACAGGATGCTAATTTCCGGCAAATCGGCGCGCAGTGTTACACAATCGTTTTACACAATACTGTTGCGTCCGGCATCAACCAGCGGCGCCGCGCCCTGCCGGGCCAGCGTCTGCAGCAGGTCCTCGAAGTCATGCGCACGGCCATGGGCCAGCTCCGCTGCGGTCAGGCCGATGATCTGCAGGAAGGCAAATTTGCCCGATGCCAGCTGGTATTCGTCCGGGAAATGGGCGCTCGGCGTCATGATGATGGCGCTCAGCGCAGACTTCTCGCCATCGATGGGGCCGCCCACCGACATGCGGTCCCAGGCGTCGAGCGGCTCCTGATCGCCGAAGTGGCCTGCGGCCAACAATATTTGATAGGCAGCGAAGCGGCGCACCATGGCCAATGCCCACGGTGATTGCTGCGGGCATTCGAGCAGCAGTTCGCGGCCCAGCCCCGACCAGTCATCGTGTTCCGAGGCGTCCGCGTCCCACGGATTGGACAGGCCCGACGACACATACAGCCAGTGGGGACGCTCTGCCGTGGGCGGGCACTCGAACACGCCGATATGCAGCCAGCGCGGATCGACTTCGGTGCAGTTGAACAGCTCTTCAAACAAAGGCATGCCGAGCGGATAGATGCCCGGACCCAGGTCGCCGAACAGCGTTTTGTAGAGCGTGGTTTCGCGCTGTTCCCACGCTGTCGCCAGCAGGCTGGGCGCCGCGCCGTTGTTCACATTGTTGGTCATGTCGGTGCACTCAAGTAGTAAGGTACTTAAGTATAAAACATGCAATGTTGCAACGACGCACGCTACGTCAGCAGGGTCAGGCCTTGATGCCGGCGCGCGGCGCCTGTCCCGAGGTGCGTTCGGCGCGCATGCTCCATACCATCAGCGCCGACACCACGGCCGGGATCGCCACCACGAGAAAGATCGTGCTGTTCGGCCAGTTCAGGCGGATCAGCTCGCCACCGAGCACCGGGCCGATAATCGAGCCGATGCGGCCCACGCCCAGGCTCCAGCCGATGCCGGTCGAGCGCAGCGTGGTCGGATAGTAGCTGGCCGCCAGTGCATTGACGGCCGGCTGGCCGCCGACGATGCAGAATCCGGCGATAAAGATGGTGATGAACAGGAACGCCAGCGACACGTCCGGACGGCCGATCAGGGCAATCGCCACGGCGGCGACCAGGAAACACGGCAGCAAAATGCGGCGGAAGCTGGAGCGGTCGATCAGCTGGCCCATCACCAAGGTGCCGATGGTGCCGCCCACTTGCAGCGCGGTGCCGGCCAGCACGGCGTTGGCGGTCGACAGGCCCGCTTCTTTCGCAATCGTTGGCAGCCAGTTTGACAAAAAGTACAGATTCAGCAAATTCATGAAGTTGATGACCCACAGCAAGATCGTCATCCTGGCGCGGCCTTCGCGAAACAGCGCCAGCACGGGCGCGCCGCGCGATTCCTTCTCGTGCACCACATACTGGGTGTCGGGCGTAATCGTCACGCTCGGGTCGATGCGCTTGAGCCATTGCGCCACCTTGTGCAGGTTCTTTTTCTTCAGCACCAGGAACTGCATCGATTCGGGCAGCAGGAAGAACATCAGCACGCCAATCGCCAGCGGCACCACGCCGCCCACATAGAACACCGACTGCCAGCCGAACGCGGGAATCAAGGCGGCCGACAGCAGCCCGCCCAGCACCGCGCCCAGTGTGAAGCCGCACGAGACCAGCATCATCAGCGTCACTTTCTTGCGCAGCGGGCTGTATTCGCCGGCCAGCGCCATCGCGTTCGGCATCACCGCACCCAGGCCGAGACCGGTAATAAAGCGGATCAGCTGCAGCTGTTCGATGCTGGTGGCCAGTGGCGTGACCAGCATGCACAGCGAAAAGAAGATGGTCGAACCGATCAGCACGGGGCGGCGGCCGAATTTGTCGGCCGTGATGCTGAAGACCAGCGAACCGACCAGCATCCCCAGCAAGCCAGCGCCAAACACGGGACCCAGGTTGGCCTTGCTGACATGCCAATCGGCAATGATCGCCGGCGCCACATAGCCCATCGCCTGCACGTCGAAGCCGTCCATGATGACGCACAGTCCGCACAGGATCAGCATGCCGATCTGGAACGAGCCTATTTTGTTGTTGTTGATCAGATCGGGAATATCGATCGTTCTGCCTGCCGTGGACATGCTGTCTCCTGTATTTTTATGGTGGTCACGCGCCTGTCGTGCCGGCGTGCGCGTGCTTGTCTCAGGCTTGATTACAATCGCTTTCGATTAATTATTCAAACGTTATTTTCGAATGGATTTATCGGATTGTCTGATAAATGTGAGTGGGCGCTGCGGGGCTTTTGCACGGCAGCCAGAATGACGCCCAGCGCCGGATGCATGATCTTGCGTTCGTTCGAGATCACATAGAACTGCTCGCGCAACGATGACGCTTCGCCGACCAGCACGGCGCCGAACTGTGCCGCAATTTCATCGGCCAGCGATGCGGGCGCGAAAAACAGGCCCAGGCCTTTGCGCCCGAACGCGTTGAGCATGGCGTTGTCCTCGAATTCGCCCACCACATCGGGCCGCACGCCCTGCTGCACCATCCATTCGTCAATGCGGCCGCGCAGGGCGTTATTGCGCGTCGGCAGCAGGAACGGCGCGCCGCTCAGGCGCCTGGGAAAATCGTCACGGTATTGTCCGGCCAGCGCCGGCACGCCGAACAGTTTCATCGCGCTCTCGCCCCACAGGTGGCTGGCCACGCGCAGGCTGGCGCCGGCCGGCACGGCCCGGTCCGTCAGCACCAGGTCCAGCTTGTGCAGCGCCAGGTCGGCCAGCAGTGACTCGAACTCGTCTTCCAGGCACACCAGCTTGACGGGCTGGCCCAGGCTGCGCGTGGCGTCGAGCATGCGGTACGCCATCAGTTTCGGCAGGGAGTCCGAGATGCCGACCGTCAGGCGCATTTTTTCCGCCTCGGTGTCGCCCAGCGCATCCTGCATCCGTTCGCCCAGCAGAAAGATCTGGTCCGCATAGCCGAGTGCCAGCCGGCCCGCTTCGGTCGGCACCAGGCGCCGGCCCTGCGGCTGCAGCAGCGACTTGCCCAGTTCCTTTTCCAGCAGCGCCAGCTGGGTGCTGATGGTCTGCACGGCCAGGCCCAGCCGTTCAGCAGCGCGCGTCACGCCGCCTTCCTTGGCCACCACCCAGAAGAAGTACAGATGGCGGTAATTGAAGCCCGTGGTTTTCATGGTTAGTCCAATCTTCTGTTTTTACGAAGTAATGCTTCCATTATCTTCCATTTTTAAATCAATCGTGCGCGCCTATACTGCCTCTCATTGTTTGCAATTTAATAGGAGAATTGATGAAGCATTTCAGAGTGTCATTCATCGTGACATTTATCTGCCTGGCCATCTCGGCCTGGTGGGGTTACACGCATGGCGGGGTGTCCACCATGCTGTCGGCACTCGGGATAGCCATCATTCTGGGCATTATGGAGGTATCGCTGTCGTTCGATAACGCGGTCGTCAACGCGTCGGTGCTGAAGACCTGGGACAAATTCTGGCAGGGCCTGTTCCTCGGCGTCGGCATTATCATCGCCGTGTTCGGCATGCGCCTGCTGTTCCCGCTGGTGATCGTGGCGCAAGCGGCCGACCTCGGTTTGCTGGAAGTGTGGAACCTGGCGCTCAGCGATCCGGAACAGTATTCGATGCACCTGACGAATCACCATGCGGAAGTGGCGGCCTTCGGCGGCATCTTCCTGCTGCTGGTGTTCCTGAACTTCCTGCTGGACCATGAGAAAGAAACCCACTGGCTGGGCCGCTTCGAAGAAAAGCTGGGCGCGCTGGGCAAGGTTTCCTCGATTTCCGTGATGATCGCGCTGGGCACCCTGATGGCCAGCCTGGGCATGATCGAAGACGCACAGAAACTGGTGGTATTGACGGCAGGCCTGTGGGGCATCCTGACCTACGTCGGCGTCGACGTGATCAGCGGCCTGCTCGAAGGCGATAACGGTAATGGCAATATGGGTGACATCGTCAAGCGCGGCGGTATTGGCGGCTTCCTGTACCTGGAAGTGCTCGATGCTTCGTTCAGCTTTGACGGCGTGATCGGCGCGTTCGCCATCACCAAGGATGTGGTCATCATCATGCTGGGCCTGGCCATCGGCGCGATGTTCGTGCGTTCGATGACGGTGTTCCTGGTCCGCAAGGGTACGCTGGATGAGTTCGTTTATCTGGAGCACGGCGCGCACTATGCGATCGGTATCCTGGCCGTGATCATGTTGGTCAGCATGAAGTTCCATGTGCCGGAGATCTTCACGGGCCTGATCGGCGTGGCCTTTATCCTCGCCTCGCTGTGGTCGTCGATCCGCTACAAGCGCCGGATGGCGCTCGAAGAAGGCAAGACCGAAGCGCTGGAATCAATCAAGGCATAAGTAGTCCAAGGAATGCGCGGCAAACGACTGCACCGGTTTGCTGTGATGGGTAGCAAGCGTCGCCGCCGGCCTGGGGAGTCAGGCCGGTGGAGGGCGCCAGGTGTTCAAGTACTACATTCGCTGTATCTTTATTTCACATAGGAGAAATACATCATGGCAATCAGTCTGCAAAAAGGCGGCAACGTCAACCTGAGCAAGGAAGCTCCCGGCATCACCAAGATGACCATCGGCCTGGGCTGGGATGCCCGCGCCACCGATGGCGCCGCATTCGACATCGACGGTTCGGTCTTCCTGCTGAAGGCGGATGGCAAGGTGCGCGCCGACGTCGACATGATTTTCTACAACAACCTGAAATCGAGCGACGGTTCCGTCACCCACTCGGGCGACAACACCACCGGCGCCGGCGATGGCGACGATGAAACCGTCACCGTCGACCTGTCGACCGTGCCGCCTGAAGTCGACAAGATCGCCGTCTGCGTGACGATCCACGACGCCGAAGCGCGCAAGCAGAATTTCGGCATGGTGTCGAAAGCGTATGTGCGCTGCATCAACGCCAACGGCAACACCGAAATCGCCCGCTTCGACCTGTCCGAAGACGGCTCGGCCGAAACAGCGATGGTGTTCGGCGAAATCTACCGCAACGGCGCGGATTGGAAATTCAAGGCCATCGGCCAGGGCTACAAGGGCGGCCTGGGTCCACTCGCCGCATCGTTCGGCGTCGGCGTCTAAGTAAAAACCGCATCACCATTGCCAGGAAAGGAACAGTTTGTATGCCAGTTTTTAGTGTTACCGGGGATATCGACCCGTTTCTGCATGTATCGCTGGCCAAGGGCGAGAAGATCTATTGCGAATCCGACGCGATGGTGATGATGGAAACCAATCTTGAGCTGAAAGGCAAGATGACCGGCGGCATTGGCGCTGCGCTGATGCGCACCTTTGCCAACGGCGAGTCGTTCTTTCAGCAGCATGTCGAAGCCTTGCGCGGCGACGGCGATTGCCTGCTGTCGCCCACCTTGCCGGGCGCCATGCGCGTGCTGGAAGTCGGTAGCCAGCAGTACATGATCAGCGACGGCGCGTTTGTCGCCGCCAGTTCCGGCGTGGAACTGAAGGTGCGCACGCAAAGCATCGGCAATGCGCTGTTCGCCCAGAGCGGTGGTTTCTTTATCACCGAGACGGCGGGCAGCGGCCAGCTGGCGGTGTCCGGTTTTGGCGCGATGTCGGAACTGGAGGTGACGCCCGGCAAGGACGTGGTAATCGATAACGCCCACGTCGTGTGCTGGGACAACCGTCTTAAATACGAGATTTCCATTACCACCGGCAGCAGCGGCGGCTTTTTGGGCAACCTGATCAACAGCCAGACCAGCGGCGAAGGCATGGTGCTGAAGTTTTCCGGCACCGGCAAGATACTGATCTGCTCGCGCAACCGCGCCGCCTTCCTGGCCTGGACCCAGAGCAAGCCGGCGTAACGATAACGTCAACAAGCAATCAACCAAACAGGAGCACTGCGTATGTCTGTCAATTTGAGCAAGGGCCAGAAGATTTCTCTGGACAAGGAAGCAGGCACCAGCCTGACCCGTATCACCATGGGTTTGGGCTGGGATTCGGTCAAGACCAAGGGTTTCCTCGGTTTCGGTTCGAAAACCGAAGCGGTCGATCTCGATGCCTCGTGCGTGCTGTTTGACGACAGCAACAAGGTGTCCGATATCGTCTGGTTCCGCCAGCTGAAAAGCAAGGACGGCAGCATCGTTCACACGGGCGACAACCGTACCGGCGCCGGCGATGGCGACGACGAGCAGATCAATGTCGACCTGGCCAACGTACCGGCCGGCGTGAAAAGCCTGGTGTTTACCGTCAACAGCTTTACGGGTCAGAACTTTTCTCAGGTGGAAAACGCCTATTGCCGCATCTTGAATGCCAGCAATAACCAGGAAATCGCCCGCTTCAACTTGTCCGTACAAGGCGCCCACACGGCGCAGATCATGGCCAAGCTGTACCGCCATAACGGCGAATGGAAAATGCACGCGATCGGCGAAAACGGCAATGGCCGCACTTTTGACGACCTGATGCCGCAGATCACCGTGCATTTATAAGGAGCAGTACGCAGCGGGCAGGGGACGGACCGGATACCGGCCCTTGTCTGCTGCTTTTGATTGAAGGAGAGTATGTCGTGATGCGATTGCTGATAGCCTTGCTGCTTCCGTGTCTCACGTTTTTCATGCTGAAGCGCCCGCTTGCAGGCGGCGCCACCCTGATCATGCAGTGCACTGTGATCGGCTGGGTGCCGGCGGCCCTGTGGGCCCTGTACACGGTAAACCAGCACAAGACGGAGCAGGAACTGGAAGGCGCATTAAGCCGCAGCTACTTACGCAGGCGCAGCCGGGTGATCTGAATCCGGAGCGCTGGAAATCCTTGCGCGAATGGCCCCACGAGCAATCGTGCGGGCCATTTTCTTTAGAGTATGACCAACTGCCAGGCCAGCACCACGGCGTTATAGATTCCATGCACCAGCATCGGCACCAGCAGCGAGCCGCCGCGTTCATGCGCCCAGCCGGCGCACAGGCCCAGCACGAACACGGGCAGCATTGAAGCCGGCGGATGGACGATGGCAAAGATCGCGGCGCTGATGACGATCGCCGGCCAGGCCGGCAGCGAGCGGCGCAGGCCGCCCTGTATCAGGCCGCGGAAAATGAATTCCTCGAACAGGGGCGCGGCCAGTACCGCCAGCGCGCCCAGCCACAGCCAGCTCCACTGGCCGGCGAGCAGCGGCGAGGCGGGTGGCGCGACGCCATAGACATGCAGCAGCATGGTGTAGCCGATGCCGAACACAGCCGCCAGCGCCGCGCCGGCCAGCGCCAGGCGCCAGGCCGGGCTGTCGTTGCGTATGCGCGGCACGCCGGCCGTCTTGCTGCGCCAGTAGACCAGGCGCGTCGTGGCGTACGTCAGCGCGCCGGCGATGCCGAAGGCCAGGGCGCTGTCCTGCAGGTCCGCCGGACCTTTTTCCTTCAGTATCATCAGGGCCAGCACCTGCAGCACGAAAAACAGCATGGCGGCCATCAGGCCGTCGGCGGCCGAGACACGCGCCGGTGGCGAGGCGGCCGGGTCCAGCAGATACGGCACTTCGTCGCGCGCTTTTTGCCACAGCGCCACGGCCAGTGCGCCGGTCAGCACCACGAACACCAGCTGTTGCACCAGGCTGCCCGCTGCCAGCGCGGCGATATACAAGCCCGTCAGCAACATGTACAGGTACATATAAGTGGACCGCATCTTTGCCGCCGCTTCGGTGGCCAGCGGGTCGCTGGCAAACACGCCGAGCGCGACGGCAATCACGGCATAAAGGGGAATGCCGGCCAGCGCCAGCAGCATCAGGCCGGCCATGTCCCAGCGCCAGGCCGGCATCCATGCCAGCGCCATGCCGAACATGATCAGCGGATAGATCATCGCCAGCACGGCCCACAGCTGCGCTTTTTCGCGCAGCGCCTGTTCCACGCCGACGGGAAAGGTGTACAGCAGCCACAGCGCGCCGCCTTCCTTGTGCAGGTTCTGGAACGCCGACATCAGCAGGGTGTAGGTGCCGAGGAAAAAGCCGGTCGAGGCCAGCAGGACAGGGTTGCCCAGCAGGCCCTGCAAGTCCTGCAGGCGGCCCGTGAAGACGACCTGGCCGCCCAGTATCAACAGCGGCAGCAGCATGGTTTGTACCAGGAAATTGCGGTCGCGTTTGAGCAGGGTCAGTTCGCGCCGCTGGATTACGCTGCCGACCTGCCAGCGGCCAGCTTGGGCAGAAACTTTTCCGCTTGCCTTGCGCACGCTGGCGCGCTGGCCCGAACCGACCACGCCGTGGCGCAACTGGCGCCGCAACACCGCCATGCCCAGCATCAGCAACAATGCCGCTTGCCCCAGCAGGGCGGCGGCCGCCAGCAGGGCGCTGCCGGCGGCCTGCGCATTGAGCATGGCCACCGCCAGGCCTGGCGGGGTCCAGCCACTCCAGGCGGGCATGGCGGCGGCCCACGCAAAGGCAAAGCCCTGTGTGCCCATGCCAAACGACATGCCGGCATACATGGGCAGCAGGCAGAGGATGGAAATCATCGCCTGCAAATTGCCCAGTTTTGACGGCGCCAGCGACAGGCGCAACCCCGTATCGACCAGGGTGCGCAGCATCGCGGCCAGCATCAGCAGCACCAGGCTGGCCGCCAGTGCCGGCAGGGGCGACCACCAGCCGTAACCCGAATACCAGGCGATCATGGCGGTGGTGGGTAGCAGCGCCAGCAGGCCGGCCGGATTGGCCACGCTGCGCTCGAGCACGCGCGCCCACAGCACGGTACTCGTCGAGGCGGGCAGGGTGACCAGCCACTCCAGGTCCCAGTCCGGGCGCGCCAGCTCGCCCGTGCCCAGCGGCACCAGCACACTGACCAGCCACAGCAAGGTCAGCTGGAATGACAGGCCGGCCAGCAGCGCCGCGCTGAACGGCCCGGCCATCAGCTGCGTGCTGACGGCATCCATGCCGCCGTGGAGGCCGCAAGCGGCCACGGCGTCGAGCTGGCAATGCAGATTGAGCACGCTGTTGCGGGCGATGGAGCCGAAGGAAAACAGCATCGGCGCCAGCAGCAATACGCCGGTGATCCAGCGGCCACGGCGCTTGCCGGGCGAGGCCGCGCGGCTTTTGCCGGTCTGGTGGCGCCTGAACAGCAAGCTTGAGCAGCTCAGGTTGAGCAGGCGCTGCAGGCGCAGGCGGATCAGCAGCCAGATGGCCCGGAAGGCCGAGGGCGGGACCGTCATGCCGCAGTATCCGGCGTGTCCGCCTCATCGGTGAGCTGCAAAAAGATGTCTTCCAGGCTGGCTTCGCTGGCCAGTTGCTGGCGGATCTCGCCGAGGCTGCCGGTGGCGGCCAGCGCGCCGCGGTGGATGATGGCGACGCGGCTGCACAGCTTTTCGGCCATGTCCAGCAAATGGGTGGAGACAAAGATGGTGGTGCCGGCGGCGGCGATGCGCAGCAAGCGCTCCTGCACGTCGCGCGAGGCGCGCGGATCGAGTCCGTTGATCGGCTCGTCCAGGATCAGCACGGCCGGCTCGTGGATCAGCGCGCAGGCCAGGCCCAGCTTTTTCTTCATGCCCAGCGAATAGTTGACGGCAAAGTCGTCGCTTGCTTCGTCGAGGCCGAATTCGGTCAGCAGCCGCGCCGCGCGCTTGGCCGCTTCCGCGCGCGGATAGCCATGCATTTCGGCCACGAATTGCAGTATTTCGCGTCCGCGCAGGTAGTCGTAGAAAATCGGATTGTCGGGCAGGTAGCCCACCTTGCGCTTGACGGCTGCGCCATCGCGGTGGCAGTCGAGACCGTCGATCAGCACACGTCCGCCGGTCGGCACCAGGATACCCATCAGCATGCGGATGGTGGTGGTCTTGCCGGCGCCGTTCGGGCCCAGGAAGCCGAACACCTCGCCACGGCCTGCGTGCAGGGTGAGCGGGTGGACAGCGTCGAAGCTGCCGTAGCGTTTGGAGAGAGCCTGGAACTCGATCATCATGCGCCTTGTAAAGAAAGTCGCACGATCATAGCGCGCTGTTCAGCTGGCGCCAAACGCCGCCATCAAACGTTGTTGATTCGCCGGCGTGATGGACAGGGCGCGGCTGTCGAGTTCGCGTTCGGCCCAGCTCCGGCGCAGTGCCAGCTGCAGCACTGCCGCGCCCAGGGCGCCACCCAGATGAAAGCGACGTTCGCTCCAGTCCAGGCAGGCACAGGCAAAGCGGCGGCGCTGGCTGGCCAGCAGCGCCACGTCGATGCCGAGCGCTGCCATGCCGATCACGCCCGCCTCGGTCAGCCGATAGTTGCCGCCTTCATCGAGCAGCCACTGCTGCGCCAGCAGCTGGTCATGCAGCGCGACGGCCACCGTGCCGGCCATATGGTCGTAGCAGGTGCGCGCATGGCGCAGCCGGTCCGGCGTGGAAGGCGTAAACAGGGGACGGGAAAATCCTGCTACCACCAGCAACGCTTCAAGCGCCTGCGCCGCCTCGGCGCTGGCCAGCCGGTAATAGCGGTGCTTGCCCTGCGCCACCACCGTCAGCAAGCCATCCTTGCACAGGCGCGTCAGATGCGCGCTGGCGGTTGAGGCGCCGACCTCGGCCAGCACCGACAGCTCCGTGGCCGTGCGCGCATGGCCGTCAAGCAGGCTGCACAGCATGCGTGCGCGGGCTGGCTCGGCAATCGCGCCGGCCAATTGCGCCAGGCCGGCATCGGCCGAGGCGAGAGCGGGAGTGACATCCATGATTCGTTCTCTGGCGAAGTGTTGTGGCGACAGGGCCAGCATACTCGCGTCCATTCATCACCGCAATGGAGTTGCCATGTTCGCGCACGACCCTCATCTTCCTCATGACCCGCTGGCTGCCGTCACGCACGCCGCGCCCCATGACTACTACCGCCGCCTGGCGGACGGTCCGCCGCTGCGTTTCGACGCGGGCCTGGACTGCTGGGTAGCGGCCGGCGCCGGCGTCAAAGCCGTGCTGGACCATCCTGATTGCCACGTACGGCCCTTCGGCCAGCCAGTGCCCCTGCATCTGCTGGGCACGCCATGCGGCGCAATATTTGCCGAGCTGGTGCGCATGAATGACGGCGCCCGCCATGCCGCGCCGAAGCAGGTACTGATGCAATTGCTGGCCGGTATCGACCTGGCCCGGCTGCACGACGAGACGGCGCGCCTGGCCCGCGATCATTTGCCGGGCAGTGCCGCAGAGCTGAATCAACTGATGTTCGATGTGCCGCTGTATGCCGTGGCACAGATGCTGGGATTTGCCGCGGCAGATAGGCCGCAGATCGCACGCTGGACCCGCGATTTTGTGGCCGCCATGCCGGTGCAGGCTGACCAGGCTGTTGTTGCGCGAGCGCAGGCAGCGGCAATGGGTTTGCAAGATACCTTCAGTGCGCTGCACCCTGGCGCTCGTCCAGCCCTGCGCGACAACCTGATCGGCCTGCTGGTGCAAACCTGCGAAGCGACCGCCGGCTTGCTGGGCAATGAGGTGCTGGCGCTGCGCAAAGACAATTCCGAACCCGTGCTGGCGATCCACAATACGCGCCGCTACGCCGCCTGCGACCTTGAGCTGGACGGCATGGCGATCAGGCAGGGACAGATGATCCTGGTGCTGCTGGCCAGTGCAGGCCTGGGCTTCGGCCATGGCGCGCATCGGTGTCCTGGGCAGGCCGTGGCGCAAACGATTGTTGCGGCGATCCTGTCGGCATGGTCGGGCGCAATCGGGCGGCTGGCGCTGGACTGGCATTACCGCCTGTCGCCGAACGCCCGCATTCCGTTGTTTGCGGAAGGCGCCGCAGCGTGATCGCCGTAATCTTTGAAGTCTGGCCCAGCAAAGAGGGCCGCGCGCACTATCTGGAACTGGCCGCGCAGCTGCGCCCGCTGCTCGATGAAGTCGACGGTTTCATTTCCATCGAACGCTTCGGCAGTCTCAGCGATCCGGGCAAATTGCTGTCGCTGTCGTTTTTCCGCGATGAGGCGGCGTTGGCGCAGTGGCGGCAACTGGAAGCGCATCGTGCGGCGCAGTGCGCCGGGCGGCAGGGTGTATTTGACGATTACCGCCTGCGCATTGCCGGCGTGCTGCGCGACTATGGCATGGCTGACAGGGAGCAGGCGCCTGCGGACAGCCGCTGCCGTCACGATCTTAATGCTTGAGCGCGCCCTGCGTGATCTTGACCTTCACGCGGTAGGTCGGCATGGCCGCATCGACGGCAGGCGGGGTGGCCGGGTCGACGTCAAGCAAGGTGAAAGTCAGGTGATTGATGGTGATCGAGCTGGCGCCATTGGGCATCGAGTCGGACAGCACCAGGTCGGTGGCACCCGCGCTGTGCAGCAGGGTAAAGCTGTAGCTGACGTAACCCTTCCAGACGCACACGGCGCCGGTGCGGCAGCGGCTGTCATTGACGCGTTCTAAGCGCAAGGTGTCGGTCGCGGTGATGGCGACCTGCTGGCCGGGAGAGAGCACGTGGGTTACGCTGCGCGGGGTATTGACGGCTTCGCTGGTGCTGGTGGCGGCGCCGCAGCCGGCCAGCAGCGCCAGACATAGCCATACCGGCAGCAGCAATTGATAGAGTCGGTGAGTCGGATAATGCATGTGCTTCCTTTCAGATAGCGTCCTCGATGGTGGCTTTCATGGATGAGATTGAACGATCATAACAAGATGATATTTTTGTGGCGCGCGCCTGGCGCGGCCTTGATAACGGGCAATGACGGCCTGTCGCGGTGGCGATCGCGTAGAATGGCTGTTTTGAAAATCAGGAAACAACCATGAAAAAGACCGACCTGGCGAAAAGCGATGCCAAGAAGTTGATGGGAAAGATGAATGTTCCCGGCGCCGGCGCCTTCGGCAAGGAAGCGGTGGTCGTTGACCGCCGCGAACAGCGCAAGCGCGACCAGGCCTTGGGCCTGGTGCCGTTTGCCGTCAAACTCAACAGCGACCTGGTGCTGCAGCTGCAAACCCTGGCCAGGGAGCGCGGCGCGGACCTGAATGAGGTCGTGGCCGAAGTGCTGGTCAAAGGACTTGCCGCATAAAACTGAAAGGCGCCTCGCGGCGCCTTTTTTGTTGCGTACTGACTGCCGTTATACGTACGCAGCCAGCGCGCCTTTCATTTTTTTCAGCGCCGCCACTTCAATCTGGCGGATGCGCTCGGCCGATACGCCGAACTCTTCAGCCAGCGCATGCAGGGTCGCGCCGGAACCGTCGTCGTTGGCCAGCCAGCGTGCCTCGACGATGCGGCGCGAACGTGGGTCAAGCTTGCCCAGCGCCGTTTCCAGCCCTTCCGACTGCAGGCGCGTCACTTGTTCCGCTTCCAGCACCTTGGTCGGCTCGCTTTGCTCCGACGACAGGTAGGCGATCGGCGAAAACTTGTCGTCTTCATCGTCGGTTGGCGACTCCAGCGCAATGTCGCGACCGCTCAGGCGCGTCTCCATCTCGATCACTTCTTCGCGTTTCACGTCCAGCAGCTTGGCCAGCGCATCGATCTGCTTTGGCGTCATCGCGTCCAGGCCGGTCTTGTGGCTGCGCAGATTGAAGAACAGCTTGCGCTGCGCCTTCGTCGTTGCCACTTTCACCAGGCGCCAGTTTTTCAGGATGTACTCGTGCATCTCGGCTTTCACCCAGTGCATGGCGTACGACACCAGGCGCACGCCCTGGTCCGGATCGAAACGCTTGACGGCTTTCATCAGGCCGATATTGCCTTCCTGAATCAGGTCGGCATGCGGCAGGCCGTAGCCCAGGTAGCCACGGGCGATCGATACCACCAGGCGCAAGTGCGACAGCACCAGCTCCTGCGCGGCAGCCAGGTCATTTTTTTCGCGCAAGCGCGTCGCCAGCGACATTTCTTCAGCATGGGTCAACATGGGCAGACGGTTCACGGCCGAAATATAGGCGTCGATATTGCCCAGATTGCCGGTGAACCCAAGGTTCAGCGCATTATTTTTGGTGGGAACCAATGCGGACATCGTAGTCATGTTTACTCCTCGTAGTCTTGCTTGTTCCAGATGGCCCTGCCACGCGGCAGGGACCTGATGTGCTTGTTTTTACGGTATTCGGTCTTGCAGTTTGCAGAACGTGGCGCCATCTTCATCTGGCAGCCATAGCGCTGTTGCTAACGGTATGACATATATTAGCACTCTCTGATGGAGAGTGCCAATCGGCTCATCCAATCACTCTGATAGCCAAAATACTATGACGATTGCAGCTTCCATGCGCGTCTTCGAATACGGTATTGCTTGGGAAAGTCTAGTGTGCGCCGATAGCTGCGACAACGAAAGCGCCACACAGTTGCCTGCGTCAACTATGGCAGAACTGAACATTATTTTGTTGATCAATGTGCGTAGTGTACGGCGGCTAACTGAAGCGCGCCTTAAGAATACTTGTCATGCAGTAAGGGATTGCTGCGGCGGCGAGAAGAGGGCGGCACCGGCAGTGCCGCCCCAGAGGGACTGCTTCAGTTAACGCGCGCCAGGTGGCGCTGTACGCAGAGGAAGGCGCCGATCAGGCCCAGCCCGGCGCTGACGGCCAGCAGTCCTGCCATCGGTAGCGGCGCCAGCGGCACCAGCTGGAATTCCGATGCATACAGGCGGGCAAACTCGGCAATCGCGGTATTTAGCGGCTGCAAGGCCAGCGCCACGGCGCCCAATGCCAGCGCGCCCGCACACAGTCCCAGCAGGGCGCCCGTGTAATAGAACGGCCGGTGGATGAAGGTGTCGGTGGCGCCGATCAGTTTCGAGATGCTGATCTCGTCGCGCTGCGTCATGACCTGCAGGCGGATGGTGTTGAACACCACCGCGATCACCGCCACGCCCAGGGTAATGGCCAGCAGCAGCAGTACTAGGCGCAGCACGCCCAACAGGGCCGCCAGCCGCTTGACCCAGGCCGAATCGACCTGGGCCGACTCCACGCCGGGCAACTGGCGCAACTGTTCCGCCACCGCATCGACATCCTGCGCTTCGGTGGCGCTGTTAAAGGCGTTCAGTTTCAACACATAGCTGTCGGGCAGCGGATTGTCGCCCAGGGTATTGAGCACATCGGCCAGGCCACTCTTGCTTTTCAGCGATTCGAGCGCGTCTTCGCGCGGGATAAAGACAATCTTGGCTTTGGCATCATGCACGATCTTGCGCATCTCGCCGGCCAGGCTTGTCGCCTGCTCGCGCGGCGTATTGATTTTCATGAACACGCTGATTTCCGGATCAACCGACATCTGTTCCGACATCGGACGCACATTGTCGAGCATGGTCAGGCCGGCAAACGGCAGCGACAGGGCAATCGCCACCACCACCACGTTGAGCAGGAAACCGCTGGGCGACTTGCGCAAATGAATCAGCGCCGAGCCGAGCGCAAAGCGGTGTTGGCGGAACCAGCCTCTCATGCTTCGTCTCCTTGCGCATCCACATCGTGCTGGCCGGGCTTGGGCGCGAAATCGGGATCGGGCGGCGCGAACACGGGCGCTTCGGTCGCCTTGTCGATGGCCACCAGCTGGCCGTTTTTCAGGTGGATCACGCGGGCAGCGGCGTCCAGCATCTGTTCGTCATGGCTGGAAATGAGGCAGGTTACGCCAACCGAATGGAATGCCTTCAGGGCATCGAGCACCTTGTTGGCGCTGGCGCGGTCCAGGTTGGCCGTCGGCTCGTCGGCCAGGATGATCTGCGGACGGTTGACGATGGCGCGCGCGATCGACACGCGCTGCTGCTCGCCGCCGGACAGCGACAGCGGACGCGCCATGGCGCGGTCCAGCAATCCCACTTTGTCGAGCGCGGCGCGGGCGCGCTGCTCGGCCGCCACCTTGTGCGCGCCCACCACCAGCAGGGGCAGCATCACGTTGGCAAGGATGGAGCGGTCATTCAGCAGTTTCTGCTGCTGGAAGATCAGGCCCATGTTGCGGCGCAAGAAGGGCACGCCGGCCGGCTTCAATTTGGCCATGTCCTGGCCGTTGACGATCAGCTTGCCCGAGGTCGGGCGCTCCATGGCGGCGATCATTTTCATCAGGGTGGACTTGCCGGCGCCCGACGGGCCCGCCAGGAACACCAGCTCGCCCTTGGCGATGCTCAATGAAATGTCGCTGAGCGCCACTGCATCGGAAGAATATTGCTTGGAGACGTGCTGAAATTCGATCATGTAGGCTTATCCGAGCAACGCTTCGACAAATTCGGCAGCCACGAAGGGCTGCAAGTCTTCAATTTTTTCACCGATGCCGATAAAGTACACGGGCACCGGACGCACGCGGGCGATCGCCGCCAGCACGCCGCCCTTGGCTGTACCGTCGAGCTTGGTGATTACCAGGCCGCTCAGCTGCAGCGCGTCGTCAAACGCCTTGACCTGCATCAGCGCATTCTGGCCCGTATTGCCATCGATCACCAGCAAGGTTTCATGGGGCGCGCCTTCCATGCCCTTGCCGATCACGCGCTTGATTTTCTTCAGCTCTTCCATCAAGTGCAGCTGGGTCGGCAGGCGTCCGGCCGTGTCGACCATCACCACATCGATGCCGCGCGCCTTGGCCGACTGCACCGAGTCGTAGGCCACGGCAGCCGGGTCGCCCGATTCCTGCGAGATCACGGTCACGTTGTTGCGCTCGCCCCAGACCATCAGCTGCTCGCGCGCCGCGGCGCGGAAGGTGTCGCCGGCAGCCAGCAGCACCGACTGCTTGTTCGACTGCATGTGCTTGGCGAGTTTGCCGATGGTAGTGGTCTTGCCGGCGCCGTTGACGCCCGAGATCATCATCACCAGCGGCTTGTGGCGGCCCAGTTCGAACCGTTTTTCCAGCGGCGTCAACAGGTCGGTCAGCAGCACTTTCAGGGCGGCCTTGACGGCGGCGGCGTCGAGCAGCTTGTCTTCCTTGACCTTTTTCTTCAGGGCCGTGAGCAAGTAATCGGTGGCGTCGATGCCGGCGTCGGACATCAGCAGCGCCGCTTCCAGCTCTTCATACAAGGCGTCATCGATCTTGGCACCCACGAACAGCACCGACAGGGTGCTCGAGGTTTTCGACAGGCCCGCTTTCAGGCGCGTCATCCACGATTTCTTTTCGGGCTCGGTGGCGATGATCGCCGGCACCGTCTCGGCCGGCGCGCCGGTCAGGGCGCCAGGCTGTGGCAGGAAGGGCGGAGTGGCGGCAGCAGGAGCAGCAGGCTCGACAATGGTAGGCGCAATTTCCGGGGCAGCGTCAGTGACGGCGGGTTTTTTCTTGAAGAAACTAAACATGGGTATGTGATGGCGGGTGCTTGCGCTTGGCCCGGCGGCGCCGGACGCTTTGGATCGGTCTATTCTACCAGAGCATGCCCACCGCTTCACGTCTTACTGTCCAATTGGCAACATTACCCCGCCGCCCCAATTGGCGCCTATATATAAGGCAGCTGACACAGGCGTCTGCCGGTTTTCGGCGTCGCCTGCGGAAAACTAGCCGACAAAATCATCCGAAATTTTTTCAAAAGAAAAAGCAAATATTGCCGAATCGAATAACAATCACGTTGACCTGCGTCAAATTGTCTCATTTTTGCAACAGAAATACTGCGCTATTGAATAATTAACATTGTAAGAAATTGTTTCAATTGTCTTGCGCCTTGCAAGCAAAAGTCGCTGCCGGGATGGCGCACCAGATCGATCTCAAGGTCGCCGAACTCATCAGGAATGTTTCCAGGATGAGTATTTAAATTACCGCAAAGTCAGTAATTGCCTTGTCTGTTTGCTTCTTTTTAAGCAGGCCAGGACGACCACATGATGTCATGCTACGCCCCGCAATCATGCGTGCATGCACCAGTTTGGGGCACTGTTTTGCCCGGTTTTGGGCCCTGCTCAGCAAGATTTGCCGGGGAGGTGTATGCTTCGTCCCGTTCATCCATTATCACCTTACAAATTGTGTGCTTTGTCGCGTAAATATGTAACGGTAAATGATGGCTGGAGCATGTTGATGTTTTAATCATGCGTCTGCTACTGTTGCGCTAATACAACGGGTTCTTGAAGGGCATACGTTATGATGAAATGGTCAATCAGGCCAATGCATTGATTGGCAAGGGGCAGTGGCTCTGTCGCATAGTACGGTCGGCGATGGTTGGGATGCCTGAAAACGCCCCTGGCCTGGTACCGGAAGTAACATGTTGGAACTTGATGGAATGCGCAACGGTCGTTATAGTGCCGCTTCCGGTGCCGCTTGAGCACCAGAACTGGCGCACGAAATACGGTCCTTATGCAGCCTTCAAGCTTGTCGGTGCAATAGCGTGCCGATACCAATATGACTGTTCCCCTGACCGGAACAGCAGTGGCAGGTGGAGACCTTGCCCTCACTCATAAAAAGCGCTCTGCTAGAGCGCAGCTCGAGATGCATAGGCTGTATTACTTTTTGCTTCAAAAAATTAAAGGAAACATGCAATGAAAAAAACTCTGATCACCCTGGCAGTCCTGGCAGCAGCCACCGGCGTAGCCCAAGCTCAATCGAGCGTTGTTATCTACGGTACCGTTGACGCTGGTTTCGTCAGCGAGCGCGGCGGTGTTAACGGCAACGTGAACAAACTGGACAGCGGCATCGGTTCGGCTTCGCGTCTGGGTTTCAAAGGCACCGAAGATCTGGGCAGCGGCCTGTCGGCGCTGTTCGTTCTGGAATCGGGTTTCAGCGTTGACAACGGTCAGCAAGACGTGTCGGGCACCCTGTTCAATCGTCAAGCTTACGTTGGTCTGAGCAGCAAAACCACCGGCACGCTGACCCTGGGTCGTCAATACACGCCTTGGTACAACACCCTGTCGAAAGTTGCTGATCCATTCCAGGTTGGTTACGCTGGTTCCGCAAAGAACTTGTTCCCATCGAACACCCGTACCAGCAACACCGTTCTGTACACCTCGCCAAGCTACAACGGCCTGGATGCTGACGTTGCTTACACCTTCGGCGAAAATGCTGAGTCGAACAAAATCGGCCGCAAAATCGGCGCATCGGTTGGCTACTCGAACGGTCCTCTGAACGCACGTATCGCGTACAACAACACCGCCAACGACACCGCTACCATCGAAACCGGCAGCGGCCGCAACTACCTGGCTGCAGCCAACTACGATTTCGCAGTTGCCAAAGCTTACGTCGCTTACGGCGTCAACAAAGGCCTGAACAGCGCGATCCGTAACAACGGTACCGTCAACGCGTTCAACTACACCTCGGCTGGCTTCAGCGCCGACAGCGCTACCGCCCTGATCGGCGTGACCGTACCAGTTGGTCCAGCTGGCACCGTGATGGCTTCGGTCATCCACGTGAACGACAAAGATGCTACCAACGCCGACGCGAACCAGTTCGCTCTGGGCTACTCGTACGCTCTGTCGAAACGTACCAGCACCTACGCTTCGTACGCCAAGATCTCGAACAAAAACAACGCAGGCTACACCGTTGGTAACAACAGCAATGTTGGTACGGGCGATAAAGCTTTCAACGTTGGCGTTCGTCACTCGTTCTAAGCCGGGCTACGCGCAAGCGTAGTTCATCACAGCGACCCGCTTGCGGGTGGCTGATGTAAAAAACGCGCTGTCAGGCTTTGGTCTGGCGGCGCGTTTTTGCGTGGGCGGCATCAGTTACAATATTGCTGTTAATAAAGTTGGGGGAAGCCATGTACCAAACAAAATCGCCGCGCATCCACGCCTTGCTGTTGGGCCTGCTGATGGCAGCGGCCGCAGGGTCGGCCGCTGCCGCCAAGGACAGGAAGCCTGCCGGCCTGGAGCGCTATGGCGTGGCCGTCTATTCGGACCTGTGCCTGCAGAAGGATAGCGGCGAGATCGGCGGCCAGCGCGTGACCCTGCACCGTTTTGCCGAAGCCGATACCGTCATCTATGAATTCACGGCCGGTTCGCTCAGCTGGCCCATCGTCGCCAATGACGTGAACCTCGACACCGCCACCGGCGCGTTCGACTTCACCATTGCCGCCGCCGATGGCGAGGAGCGCACCATCACCGGCAAGTTTGCGCAGGATGGCAAGACGCTGACCCTGGATGGCGACTACTGCGGCGGCAATGTGCGCATGCCGATGAAGCTGTCACGCATCACCGACTTTGGCCGGCCGTTGAAGAACTGCACGCCTTGCCCGGCCGTAAAGCAGGCGCCGCAGGCGCCGGCAGAACCTGCAGAGCCTGCCTCACAGCCGGCCAGTGCGGCCATGCCGGTGACCTGAGTTATCATCGCTTCCGACATGAAAAAGCCCGGTACTTGACCGGGCTTTTGCCATTCCGGGCCTGGCTTAACTGGCCTTGCGGGCCTTTTGCGCATTGGCCCGGATGGTCTCCAGCGTCGCATTCGGCGTGATCAGGTTGCCGTCATAGCGCAGCTCGATCAGTGCCGGCAGCTTGTGCTGGGCCGCATGCGCCAGCGCGCGCTGCAGGGCAGGGGCAAATTCCTCGGTCTTGTCGACCACTTCGCCATGCGCGCCATATGCCTGTGCCAGCGCCGCAAAATCGGGATTGTGCAGGGTCGTGCCCGATACGCGGCCCGGATAGTCGCGTTCCTGGTGCATGCGGATGGTGCCGAACATCTGGTTGTTGAACACGATGATCACCACGCCCGCCTGGTATTGCACGGCGGTTGCCAGCTCCTGCCCATTCATCAGGTATTCGCCGTCGCCGGCAAAGGTAATCACGGTGCGCTCGGGGTGCACGAGCTTGGCGGCGATGCCGGACGGCACGCCATAGCCCATGGCCCCATTGGTGGGCGCCAGTTGGGTGCGCATGCCGCCATAGCGATAGAAGCGGTGCGCCCACGAGGCGTAGTTGCCTGCGCCGTTGGTGACGATGGTGTCGCGTGGCGCCTGCGCCATGATCTCCTGCGTCACTTGCCACAAATTCAAAGGTGCCTGGCCATCCTGGAACACCGGCGGCTGCTGCTGGTAGGCGGCCAGTTCCCGCTTCGCTTCGGCCACCGTATGCTGCCAGGCGGAGGCGTCGACCGGCGCCATCGCCGCCAGCATGGCGCATGCCTGCGGCATGCCGCTGTTGATCATCAGCTCGGCCTGGTAGACGCTGCCCAGTTCTTCGGCATCCGGATGGAAATGCACCAGGCGCTGGCGCGGCACGGGCGACTCGAACAGGGTATAGCCGCCGGTGGTCATTTCGCCAAGGCGCGGGCCGATCGCAATCACCAGGTCGGCCTCTTTCACGCGCGCGGCCAGTTTCGGGTTGATGCCGATGCCGACGTCGCCGATATAGCTGGGGTGGGCATTGTCGAGCAGGTCCTGGAAGCGGAAGGCGCACGCGACCGGCAACTGGTTGGCTTCGGCAAAGCGCTGCAGGTCGCCACAGGCCTGCGGCGTCCAGGTGCCGCCGCCGAGCAGCAGCAGCGGACGCTGCGCCCCGGCCAGCATGGCGCGCAGCTGGCCGATCTGGCCGGCGGACGGCGACGCTTGTACCGGTTGATACGGGCGCGTATCGGCTACTGCCGCGAGCGAGATCAGCATGTCTTCGGGCAAGGCCAGCACCACCGGGCCGGGGCGGCCGCTGGTGGCGACCTGGAACGCGCGCGCCAGGTACTCGGGGATGCGCTCGGCGCGGTCGATCTGTGCCACCCACTTGGCCATCTGGCCGTACATGCGGCGGTAGTCGATTTCCTGGAACGCTTCGCGGTCGACGAAATCGTTGCCGACCTGGCCGATGAACAGGATCATCGGGGTCGAGTCCTGGCAGGCCGTGTGCACGCCGATCGAGGCATTGGTGGCGCCCGGGCCGCGCGTGACGAAGCAGATGCCGGGCTTGCCGGTCAGTTTGCCATAGGCTTCGGCCATGAAGGCGGCGCCGCCTTCCTGGCGGTTGATGATGAAGCGGATACCCGAGTCGTGCAGGGCGTCGAGCACGTCGAGATAGCTTTCGCCAGGCACGCCAAAGGCGGTGTCGACACCGTGGATCTGCAGGGCGTCGACCAGGATCTGGCCGCCGGTACGGGAGGATTGCGTCATGTTCGGCTCTTTATATGCGAGTGGGTGAAAAAGCGGGCAAGCGTGCAGCTTGCGCCATTTTAGGGGAGCCCATTTGGTCCGGCTTTTGAAATGGCGACACCGAATTACACAATTGGCCGAAGTCGGGCGTGGCTTTTTGCAGAATCATGCCGCGGCGCGGTACAATGCCGGGTGAAGCAGGCCAGACAGTCGCTGGCCGGTGCAGCAATGCACTGGCGGGAGGAAGGTCCGGACTCCATAGAGCGGGGTGACGGTTAACGGCCGTCCGCTGAAAGCTGCAAAGTATAAGGCGAGGAACAGGGCCACAGAGACGAGCGTATTAAGTTACGGTGAAACGCGGTAACCTCCACCTGGTGCAATTTCAAATAGGCACGCGATGATGCTGCTCGCGGAGCGTGCGGGTAGAAAGCTTGAGCGCCGGAGTAATCCGGCGCCTAGAGGAATGACTGTCATAGCGCCGACTCGCAAGACGAGGCGCCGTAACAAAATCCGGCCTATCGGCCTGCTTCACTTGAATTTCGCATTGGCCGGCATGTCGGCCAATGCCCAAAAAGCCCCCTTAGCGGGGCTTTTTTTATTGTCAAACGAGTATGGTTTGACATAAAGTTGTCTATACAATTTGAAATGAGTACTTGGTTAAAATTGCTCCCAATAAACTTAGTTCTGGTATCGCCAAGGCTCTTGCAATCAGGGTGATTGGCGTTGAAAACACTTGCTTGTGAGTGAAAAAGGAATAAGTTTTGCTTCAAAACAAGACTATGGCGCGTCCACCCGACTTTAGTCCGAGAGCAACGAAACTATTGTCCTGTGTCAACTAACTGCAAAAATCTCAATTTTTCCATTTCGTAATTTTCGATGTATACGGTAGGAAAACACATGTGTGCAGATGAGGTAGCACATTCACTATCTGTCATAAGTATCTAATTTTTCGATATATTTTTATTTGATACTTCTTCAACGAACTGCGCTAAGTCCTTAATTTCATTAATAAAATTCAAGTTTTGCCAATCGGAAACCGCTTGACCACCCTCTGTGCTTACTCTAAAGTGGTCAACTGTGTGAAAAAGTGTGTTTTTGTGGGAAATTTTCCCTCGACAAGGCGGTGCTACAGGTGCTGCAATCCAAGCTCAAAAAGGTCTTACGTGTTTCAAGGCGCGTCCGCTATCAGTCTCGATGCCAAGGGCAGGATGTCTATCCCTGCCAAGCACCGTGACGCGCTGGCCATCCAGTGCGAAGGCCGCATGACACTGACCCGCCATCCCGATGGCTGCCTGCTGTTTTTTCCCCGTTCGACGTGGGAAAGCCACCGCCAGCAGATCGCCGCCTGGCCCATGGCCGCGCGCGCCTGGCAGCGCATCTTTCTCGGCAACGCCGTTGACGTCGAGCTCGACTCGGCCGGCCGCGTGCTGATCTCGCCCGAATTGCGCAGCGCCGCCGGCCTGTCGCGTGAGGTGATGCTGATGGGCATGGGCAGTCACTTTGAAATATGGAACGCCGCCACCCTGGCCGAGCAGGAACAGCAGGCCATCGCTGGCGGCACTCCCGATGTACTCTCCAATTTTTCTTTTTAAGGCTCCGTAATGACACTACTCACGGTGCCGGAATTTCAGCATCGCACGGTGCTGCTTGATGAAGCGGTCGATGCGCTCGACCTGTCGGGCGACCGCGCGCACGGCATTTACGTCGATGGCACGTTTGGCCGTGGCGGCCACAGCCGCCTGATCCTGTCGCGCCTGGCCGCTGACGCGCGCCTGATCGGCTTCGACAAGGACCTGCAGGCGATCGCCACCGCCGAACAGATCGGCGACCCCCGTTTTGACATCGTCCATGACAGCTTCGCCACCATGACGGCCAGCCTGGCCGCGCGTGGCATCGAGCAGGTGGACGGCATCCTGCTCGACCTGGGCATCTCGTCGCCGCAGGTCGACGATGCGGCGCGCGGTTTCAGCTTCCGCAATGACGGACCGCTGGACATGCGCATGGATACCACGCGCGGCATCTCCGCAGCCGACTGGCTGGCGGTGGAAACCGAACAGAATTTAGAGAAAGTGATACGCGATTATGGGGAAGAACGGTTTGCTTTTCAGATTGCAAAGGCGATTGTTGCTGGCCGGGCAGTCCAGCCAATTTCAAGCACACGACAGCTTGCCGGCATCGTGGCAGGGGCCGTCAAGACCCGCGAGAAGGGTAAGGACCCCGCTACCCGCACCTTTCAGGCAATCCGCATTTTCATTAACAAGGAACTCGAGGACCTCGAGACTGGCCTGAACCAGGCGTATGCCTGCCTGGCGCCCGGCGCGCGCATGGCCGTGATCAGCTTTCATTCGCTGGAAGACCGCATGGTCAAGCGCTTCTTCGCCTCCAAGGCGAATGTGGAACAGCCTGACCGCCGCCTGCCGATCCGCGCGGTCGACCTGCCGCAGCCGGAAATGAAGCTGATCCTGAAAATGAAGCCGTCCGACGCCGAGATCGAAGCCAATCCGCGCTCGCGCTCGGCCGTGATGCGCGTGGCGCAGCGCCTGCCGCTGGCCGCTGCCCAGGGCGGCGCGCGATGACCGGCAAGCTCAGTATCGTGCTGTCGGCCCTGCTGGTTGCCTGCGGCCTGTCGCTGGTCAACGCGCAGTACCAGGCACGCCATCTGCTGATCGACCTGGAACGGGCGCAGGCCTTGTCGCGCCAGCTCGACATCGACTGGGCGCAGCTGCAGCTGGACCAGTCCACCCTGGGCAAGCATGAGCGCATCGAATCGATCGCGCGGCGCGACCTGAGCATGACGCCGCTGACGGCGGCGCGCACGCAATACCTGACGGAGGGCGGGCCATGAAGCTGGGCAGCAATGGCAGCGGCGGCCGCGTGGCGGCCTCGAAAGGCGTGCCGTTCTCGAAGAACCCGGTACTGGCCGTGCGCCTGCCCGTGTGGCGCTCGCGCGTGGTGCTGTTCTGTCTGTTTTTTGCCTTTGCCGGCCTGGGCGCGCGCGCCATGTGGCTGCAGGGCGTCTCGACCCAGTTTTTGCAGAAGCAAGGTGCGGCGCGCTATGAGCGCACGCTGGAACTGCCGGCCACGCGCGGCAAGATCACCGACCGCAACGGCCAGGTGCTCGCTTCGTCCGTGCCCGTGAAAGCGATCTGGGCGATTCCTGACGACGTGCTGCAGGCGCCGCCGGAAAAAATCACGGCGCTGGCCAACCTGCTGGACATGAACGTCACCGAACTGCGCAAGAAGCTCGATTCGGACCGCAGCTTCGTCTACCTGAAACGCCAGGTCGAAATGGACGTGGCCGACAAGATCAACAAGCTGGGCATCGACGGCATCGACGAGCGCAAGGAATACAAGCGCTTCTATCCGCAGGGCGAAGTGATGACCCACGTGGTCGGCTTTACCAACGTGGAAGACATCGGCCAGGAAAGCATGGAACTGGCGCAGCAGAAAACGCTGGTCGGCACCACCGGCAGCCGCCGCGTGATCAAGGACCGCCTGGGCCACATCGTCGAAGACATCGGCTTCATCCACGAGCCGCACGATGGCAAGGACCTGACCCTGTCGGTCGACAGCAAGATCCAGTACATCGCCTTCACGCAGTTGAAGGAAGCGGTGGAAAAATACAACGCCAAGGCCGGCGGCGCGGTGGTGCTCGACGTGCACACGGGCGAAGTGCTGGCCCTGGCCAACTACCCGAGCTACGATCCGAACGACCGCAGGAAACTCACCGGCCAGCAGCTGCGCAACCGCGTGATGACCGACACCTTCGAACCCGGTTCGACCCTGAAGCCGATCACCGTTTCGCTGGCGCTCGACACGGGCCGCGTCAAGCCGACCACCCTGATCGACACGGGCGCCGGCCGCTACACGATTGCCGACCGCACCATTACCGACACCAGCGCGCACGGCGTGATCAGCGTGGCGCAGGTGATCGAGATGTCGTCCAATATCGGCTCGTCAAAAATCGCGCTGGGCATGCCGGCCCAGGAAATGTGGGAGATGTTTACCAAGGTGGGCTTCGGCCAGCAGCCGAAATGGGGTTTTCCCGGTGCCGTGGCCGGCCGCGTGCGCCCGTACAAATCGTGGCGCCCGGTGGAGCAGGCCACCATGAGCTACGGTAACGGCATCTCGGTGTCGCTGATCCAGCTGGCGCGCGCCTACATGATGTTCGCGCGCGACGGCGACACCATCCCGCTGTCGTTCCAGAAGGTCAGCGAACTGCCGGTAGGCCAGCAGGTGATCAAGCCGAAGACGGCGGCCGACATGCGCGCCATGCTGGAGCTGGTGGTGTCCGGCCCGCACGGTTCGGCCAAGCGCGCCCAGGTCGCCGGCTACCGCGTGGGCGGCAAGACCGGTACCGCCTACAAGGTGGAGAACGGCCGCTATGCGATGCCGCGCAAATACATCGGCTCGTTCGTGGGCATGGTGCCGATGTCGGCGCCGCGCTTCATCATTGCCGTCATGATCGATGAACCGACCGGCCTGTATCACTACGGTGGCCAGGTCGCCGCTCCCGCTTTCGCGGCGATTGCCACCAACGCGCTGCGCGCGATGAACGTACCGCCCGATTCCTCCGTTACCGAAATCGTGGTCCCGGCCAATGCCGGCCCGGAGGCCATGTGAAGCTGCTCATGACCCTACAAGACATCAGTTCGTGGATCAAGGCTGCCGCCCCGGGCGCGCAGCTGACCTCCGATTCCCGCCGCGTACAGCGCGGCGACGTGTTTTTCGCCTATGCGGGCGCAACCCGCTTCATCGACGCGGCCATCAAGCTGGGCGCCGCTGCCATCGTGCATGACGAGGCCGACTTTGCGCCGGGCGTGGATGCCGCCGTGCCGCACCTGGCCGTGCCGGACCTGAAACGCCAGGCTGGCCCGATCGCGCACGCCTTTTACGGCATGCCCGATCAAGCCATGTTCAGCGCCGGCGTGACCGGCACCAACGGCAAGACCTCGTGCGCGCTGTGGCTGGCGCAGGCCCTGGCGCGCCTGGGCGAGACCTCGTCCGTGATCGGTACCCTGGGCGTGGGCCTGTGCAAGGCGCGCGGCGAGATCGATTTCGACGTCACCGGCTACACCACGCCCGACGCCGTGCTGCTGGCCAGGAAACTGGCCGTGCTGCGCGAGGCCGGCGCGCAAGCGGTGGCGATTGAAGTGTCGTCGATCGGCCTGGACCAGGACCGCGCGGCCGGCATGCATTTTGAGGTCGCCATGTTTACCAACCTGACGCGCGACCACCTCGACTACCATGGCGACATGGCGGCCTACGAGGCGGCCAAGGTGAAACTGTTCGACTGGCCAGGCCTGAAAACCGCCGTCATCAACCTCGACGATGCAATGGGCCTGCGCCTGGCCGCGCATGTGGCAGGCAAGCCTGCGGGGCAGTATCCGGTGATCGGCTATACCTTGCAGGACGCGGCCAGCGTGCCCGACCTGCCGGGCGTGCTGATGCTGCGCGCCAGCCAGTTCCGCAGCCGGAACGCCGGTACCGACTTCCAGCTCGACTGCGTGCTGGGCACCGCGCCGGTGAAAACCCGGCTGGTGGGCCACTTCAATATCAGCAATGCGCTGGCCGTGCTGGGCGCCTTGCTGGCGCATGGCACGCCGCTGCGCGCGGCGCTCGACGCGATCGAAGCGCTGCAGCCGGCGCCAGGCCGCATGCAGCAGGTGGGCGGCCAGGAAGCGCCGATGATCGTCATCGATTATGCGCATACGCCCGATGCGCTGGAAAAAACCCTGCTGGCCTTGCGCCAGGTGGCGCAGGAGCGCAGCGGCCAGCTGTGGTGCGTGTTCGGCTGCGGCGGCGACCGCGATCCGGGCAAGCGTCCGCAGATGGGCGCCATCGCGCAGCTGGCCGACCATGTGCTGGTCACCAGCGACAATCCACGCAGCGAAGATCCGCACGCCATCATCGGGCAGATCATGGCCGGCATGCGCGCGGACGGTCCGCAGCCGCAGGCGATCGAGGACCGCGCTGCCGCCATCCTGTCGGCCATCAAGCATGCCGCCAAGCCGGACGTGATCCTGCTGGCCGGCAAGGGCCATGAACCGTACCAGGAAATCAAGGGCAAGAAACTGCCGTTTTCCGACGCCGACCACGCGCAGCTGGCGCTGTCGGCGCGTTTGACCATGATGAGGACCAATTGATGGAGCAGACCGTGCACGCGACACTCGCACAAGTGCTGCCACTATTTGCCGGCGCACGCCTGGCAGGCCGCGTCGACACCGCCTTTGCGGGCGTGTCGACCGACAGCCGCCAGGCCGGCCTCGGCTCGCTGTTCGTCGCCCTGCGCGGCGAGCGTTTCGACGCCCACGATTTCCTCGACGAGGTGGCGCGCCAGGGCGTGGCGGCGGTCGTCGTCGAAGCCCTGCCGGAAGGCTGGGACACCGATAAAGTGGCGGCCATCGTGGTGCCCGACACCCTGGCGGCGCTGGGCCGCATCGCCAACTTCTGGCGCCGCCAGTTCGACCTGCCCGTGATCGGCGTGACCGGCAGCAATGGCAAGACCACCGTCAAGGAAATGCTGGCCTCCATCCTGGCTGCTGCCTACGGCGAGCAGGACCGCCTGGCCACGCGCGGCAACCTGAATAATGAAATCGGCGTGCCGCTGACCCTGTTCCGCCTGGCCGCCCACCATGACGCGGCCGTGATCGAGATGGGCATGAACCATCCGGGCGAAATCGCGCGCCTGGCGCAAATTGCCGAACCGACCCTGGCGATGGTCAACAACGCCCAGCGCGAACACCAGGAATTCATGCATACCGTGGAAGCGGTGGCGCGCGAGAACGGCGCCGTGCTGGCCGCCTTGCCGCCTGACGGCGTGGCGGTGTTCCCGCATGGCGACGAATTCACGCCGCTGTGGCAGGAACTGGCCGGTGCGCGCCGCGTGCTGCGCTTCGGCCTGTCGAAAGAGGCGGAAGTGAGCTGTACCCACCGCGCTGCCGAGGGCTTTGGCAGCGACATGTTCGTCATCGTGCGCGATGAACAGAGTCAACTGCAGCAGTTTTTTGTCGGCCTGCAGGCGGCTGGCGAACATAACGTCAAAAACGCGCTGGCCGCCGTGGCCTGCGCGTTCGGCGCCGGCGTCAGCCTGGACGCCATCAAGCGCGGCCTGGAAGCGTTCGCGCCGGTGGCCGGGCGCCTGCAGCAAAAGCGTGCCGTCAATGGCGCTACCGTGATCGACGATACCTACAATGCCAATCCCGACTCGGCGCGCGCCGCCATCGACGTGCTGGCGCAGGCTGGCGCGCCGCGCATCCTGGTGCTGGGCGAGATGGGCGAAGTCGGTACGCAAGGACAGCAGTTCCACGAAGAGATCGGCGCCTACGCCGCCGCCAAGGGCATCGAACACGTGCTGGCGACGGGCGGCCTGGCGCGCCATATGGTTGCCTCCGCGCAGGCTGCGCAGGGTACGGAATCAGGCACGGTCGTGGAGTATTTCGAACAGTTCGACGGTTTGCTGGCGGCGCTCGATGCGCACCTGGCTGGCCGCCCGGATGCAACAGTATTGATCAAGGGCTCCCGCTTCATGAAGATGGAACGGGCCGTGCAGCATTTGATTGGTTCAAACAATAACAACAAGGAAGCTCACTAATCATGCTGCTCTGGCTCGCTCATTATTTCCAGGACGACATTGGCCCATTGCGGGTCTTTAACTTCATCACCTTTCGCGCCGTCTTTGCCACGCTGACCGCGATCCTGATCGGCCTGTGCGCCGGTCCCGCCGTCATTCGCATGCTCACCCGCATGAAGGTCGGCCAGGCCGTGCGCACCGACGGTCCGCAGACGCACCTGAAAAAACACGGCACGCCGACCATGGGCGGCGTGCTGATCCTGATCGCCATCGGCATTTCCACCTTGCTGTGGGCCGACCTGTCGAACCGTTTCATCTGGCCCGTGCTGATCGTCACGCTGGGCTTTGGCGCCATCGGCTGGGCTGACGACTACCGCAAGGTGGTGCACCAGGATCCGGAAGGCATGCGCTCGCGCGAAAAATACTTCTGGCAGTCGCTGATCGGCCTGGCCGCGGCGTTCTACCTGGCCTTTTCGGTATCAATCTCGGAACCGAACGCCGGCCAGGTATGGAACCTGATCTACGCCTGGGTGCAGTCCGGCTTTGCGATGGACCTGCCGCCGAAGGCCGACCTGATCGTGCCGTTCTTCAAGACCATCAGCTATCCGCTCGGCGTGTGGGGCTTTATCGCGCTGACCTACTGCGTCATCGTCGGCACCAGCAATGCCGTCAATTTCACCGACGGTCTCGATGGCCTGGCCATCATGCCGACCGTGATGGTCGGCACGGCGCTGGGCCTGTTCGCCTACGTGACCGGCAACGTCACCTATGCAAAATACCTGTTCATCCCGCATATCCCGGGCGCCGGCGAACTGGTGATCTTCTGCGGCGCGCTGGCCGGTTCCGGCCTGGCTTTCCTCTGGTATAACACCCACCCCGCCAAAGTGTTCATGGGCGACGTCGGCGCGCTGGCCCTGGGCGGCGCGCTGGGCACCATCGCCGTCATCGTGCGCCAGGAAATCGTGCTGTTCATTATGGGCGGCATCTTCGTGGTCGAAACCCTGTCGGTAATCATCCAGGTGGCGTGGTTCAAGTACACCAAGAAACGCTATGGCGTGGGCCGCCGCGTGTTCCTGATGGCGCCCCTGCATCACCATTTTGAACAAAAAGGCTGGAAAGAGACGCAGGTTGTCGTGCGTTTCTGGATCATCACCATGATGCTGGTGCTGCTCGGCCTGACCACCCTGAAGCTGCGCTGATGATGTACGCCAATCAAACCGCACTGGTACTGGGACTCGGCGAGTCCGGCCTGGCCATGGCCCTGTGGCTTGCACGCAGCGGTGCCTCCGTGCGCGTGGCCGACACGCGCGAAGCGCCGGAGCGCCTGGCTGCCTTGCAGGCTGGCGTGCCGTCCGCGCAATTCATCGCCGGCCCGTTTGGTGCCGAACTGCTCGATGGCGTCGATTTTGTCGCCGTCAGCCCTGGCCTGGCGCCGAACCGCGAGCTGGTACGGATTGCACCGGCCGCAGCCGAAAAACATGTCCCCGTCTGGGGCGAAATCGAATTGTTTGCCCAGGCGCTGGCCGCGCTGAAAGCGGAACGCGGCTATGCGCCGAAAGTGATCGCGATCACGGGCACCAATGGCAAGACCACGGTCACCAGCCTGGTGGGCCTGCTGTGCGAACGGGCAGGCCTGGCCACGCGCGTGGCCGGCAATATCAGCCCGGCGGCGCTCGACGTGCTGCGCGACGTGCTCGATGCCGAGCCGGCACCGGTGGTAGCGGAAGAGGGCGCGGAAGCTGTGACACCTGCCGCCAGCACCCTGCCGCAAGCCTGGATACTGGAGCTGTCGAGCTTCCAGCTGCACACCACCTTCAGCCTGCAGGCCGATGCGGCCACCGTATTGAACCTGTCGCAGGATCACCTGGACTGGCATGGCGACATGGCCGCCTATGCTGCCGACAAGGCGCGCATCTTCGGCGAACACACGGTGCGCGTGCTGAACCGCGACGACGCGCAAGTGATGCGCATGCACAATGCGCTGGTCGACACCGTCACGTTCGGCACCGGCGAGCCGCAGGAGGTCGACAGCTTCGGCCTGGTCAACGAGCGCGGCATCTTCTGGCTGGCGCAGGCCGTGCCGAGCGAAGAAGTGATCGAGAAAAAGCGCAAGAAGAACGATCCGGCGCCGGAACCCGTGCCGACCATGCCAAAAAAACTGATGCCGGCCGACGCGCTGAAAATCCGCGGCCAGCACAACGCCTCGAACGCGCTGGCGGCGCTGGCCCTGTGCCGCGCCATCGGCCTGCCGTTCGCGCCGCTGCTGCATGGCCTGCGCGAATACCAGGGCGAGCCGCACCGCGTGGAATTGATCACGGCGGTCAATGAGGTCGAATACTACGACGACAGCAAGGGCACGAATGTGGGCGCCACCGTGGCCGCACTGAATGGGCTGGGCAAGGCCTTTGGCGGCGCGCAGCAGCGCCTGGTGCTGATCGCCGGCGGCGATGGCAAGGGCCAGGATTTTTCGCCACTGGCCGAACCGGTGTCGCGCCACGTGCGCGCGGTGGTGCTGATCGGGCGCGATGCGCCGGCCTTGCGCGCGGCGCTGGAACCATCGGGCGTGGAGCTGGTCGATTGCGCCACCTTGCCGGAAGCGGTCAAACGCGCCAGCAGCCTGGCACTGGCAGGCGACGCGGTACTGCTGTCGCCGGCCTGCGCCAGCCTGGACATGTTCAGGAACTATGCGCATCGCGCACAGGTGTTTGTCGACGCCGTGCGCGACATCGCCCTGGAAAACGGACAGGATCTCTGATGGCCTTCCAGCTGCCATTCGGTTTCGGTTCCGGCTCGGCTGCCAAGCCGCTGGACGGCCGCGCGCGGCAGTCGAAGATGATGGATTACGACCAGCCCCTGATCTGGGTGGTGCTGCTGCTGATGCTGCTGGGCATGGTGATGGTGTATTCGGCCTCGATCTCGCTGTCGGATGCGCGCAAGTTTGCCGCCTACACCAACAATTATTTTGTCGTGCGCCAGGCGCTGTTCATCGACGTGTCGATCATCGCCAGCGCGCTGGTGTTCCGCATCCGCGTCGCCACCTGGCAGAAGATGGCGCCGTGGCTGTTCATCGGCACGCTGGTGCTGCTGGTGATGGTGCTTGTTCCCGGCTTGGGCGTGTCGGTCAACGGTGGTCGCCGCTGGCTCAATTTGCCGGGCTTGCGTCCGCAGCCGTCCGAGCTGATGAAGGTGGTGATGGTGCTGTACGCGGCCGACTATACGGTGCGCAAGCAGGAATACATGCACAAGCTGACCAAGGGCTTCATGCCGATGGCGCTGGCCGTCAGCTTTGTCGGCCTGCTGCTGCTGATGGAGCCGGATCTGGGCGCGTTTGGCGTGATCGTCTGCATCGCCATGGGCATTCTGTTCCTGGGCGGCGTCAACGCCATCTGGTTTGGCGGCATCGGCGCCATGCTGACGGCGATTTTCGTCACCATCATCGCGCTGTCGAAGTTCCGCCGCGAGCGTTTCTTCGCCTATCTCGACCCGTGGCAGGAAGACAATGCGCTGAACAAGGCCTACCAGCTGACGCACTCGCTGATCGCCTTCGGACGTGGCGAGCTGTTTGGCGTGGGCCTGGGCGGCAGCGTGGAAAAACTGCACTACCTGCCCGAGGCGCATACCGACTTTCTGCTGGCCGTGATCGGCGAGGAGCTGGGCCTGGTGGGCGTGCTGATCGTGATCGGCATGTTCTACTGGATTATCAAGCGCGCCTTCGACATCGGCCGCCAGGCGATCGCCATCGACCAGACCTTTGCCGGCCTGACGGCAAAAGGCATCGCGATCTGGATCGGCGTGCAGACCTTCATCAACATGGGCGTGAACCTGGGCCTGCTGCCGACCAAGGGGCTGACCTTGCCCTTGATGAGCTATGGCGGCACGGGCGTGCTGATCAACTGTATCGGCCTGGCGATCCTGCTGCGCATCGATTATGAAAACCGGATCCTGATGCGCGGGGGCCGGCTATGAGCAATGTGAACAATTTGAAGACGAAAAAACTGATGATCATGGCAGCCGGTACCGGCGGCCATATTTTCCCTGGCCTGGCGATCGCGCAGACCATGGCCGCGCGCGGCTGGGAAGTGAGCTGGCTGGGCACCACGCACGGCATGGAGCAGGAGCTGGTACCGAAAAGCGGCATCGCCATGGACGCCATCGAGTTTTCCGGCATGCGCGGCAAGGGCCTGGGCCATACGGTCAAGGGCGGCTTCAAGATGATCGCCAGCCTGTTCGCCATCCGCGGCTTTATCTCGCGCCGCAAGCCGGACGTGGTGATGGGCATGGGCGGCTATGTGACGGTGCCGGGCGGCCTGGTGGCGCGATTGTCCGGCGTGCCGCTGGTGCTGGTCAATGCCGATGCGGCATTACTGTTGTCGAACAAGACACTGGTTCCGCTGGCACAACGGGTATGCTTCGGCTTCCCTGCGGAATTCGGCGCCGCCGCTGACAAGGCTGTCGTGACCGGCAACCCGGTGCGCGCGGAAATCCTGGCGATGGCGCCGCCGGCGGCGCGCTTTGAAGACCGCAGCGGCCCTTTGCGCATCCTGGTGGTGGGCGGCAGCCTGGGCGCGAAAGCGCTGAACGACAATCTGCCGGCCGCCTTGGCCCTGATGCCCGAGGGCCAGCGTCCGCTGGTGACGCACCAGTCGGGCAAGAAGAATATCGACGCCTTGCGCGCGTCGTATGCGCAGGCCGGCGTGACGGCGAACGTGGTCGACTTTATTGACGACATGGCCGGCGCCTATGCGGCGGCCGATCTGGTGATCTGCCGCGCGGGCGCCATTACGCTGTCGGAACTGACGGCGGCCGGCGTGGCGAGCGTACTGGTACCGCTGGTGGCGTCGACCACCAGCCACCAGCGCAACAACGCGCAGTGGATGGCGCAGCAGGGCGCGGCGATTCACTTGCCGCAGACGGAAATGAATCCGGCGTCGCTCGCTGCGATGCTGGCGTCGTTGACGCGCGACAGCTGCCAGCAGATGGCGCAGGCGGCGCTGGCGGCAGGCAAGCGCGACGCCAATGAGGCGATCGCACACGTATTGGAACAATTGGCATGAGGTTAGTTCTGTGAAGCATAAAGTAAACAATATCCACTTTGTCGGCATCGGCGGCAGCGGCATGAGCGGCATCGCCGAAGTGCTGGTCAACCTCGGCTACAAGGTGTCGGGCTCGGACCTGGGCAGCAATGCGGCGACGCAGCGCCTGGCGAGCCTGGGTGCGACCGTCATGCTGGGCCACGCGGCGGACAATATCGGCGACGCCGACGCTGTCGTGACCTCGGGCGCGGTACCGCAGGACAATCCCGAAGTGGCCGCCGCGCGCGCGCGCAAGATCCCTTTGGTGCCGCGCGCCGTGATGCTCGGTGAGTTGATGCGCCTGAAGCGCGGCATCGCGATCGCCGGCACGCACGGCAAGACCACCACCACCAGCCTGGTCGCGTCCGTGCTGGCGCAGGGCGGCCTCGACCCCACGTTCGTCATCGGTGGCCGGCTGACCAGCGCCGGCGCCAACGCCAAACTCGGTTCGGGCGACTACCTGGTGGCCGAAGCGGACGAATCGGATGCATCGTTCCTGAACCTGACGCCGATGATCGAGGTGATCACGAATATCGACGCCGATCACATGGACACCTACGAACACGATTTCGAAAAACTGAAACAGGCTTTCGTGCAGTTCACGCACCGCCTGCCGTTCTATGGCCGCGCCATGCTGTGCATCGACGATCCGCACGTGCGCGCCATCATCCCGTTCGTCACCAAGCCGGTCACCACCTACGGCTTTGCCGAGGATGCGCAGGTGCGCGCCATCAATGCGCGCGCCGTGGGCCTGGAAATGCACTTTACGGTGCTGCAGGACGGCTACCCGGACCTGGACGTGGTGCTGAACCAGCCCGGCATGCACAATGTGCAGAACGCCTGTTCGGCGGTCGCCATCGCGCGCGAGATCGGCATTGCCGACAGCGCCACCCAGCAGGGCCTGGCGGAATTTTCCGGCGTCGGCCGGCGCTTCACGCGCTATGGCGACGTGGCGCTGCCGAACGGCGGCAGCTTTGCGCTGGTCGACGATTTCGGCCACCACCCGGTGGAAACCGAAGTCACGCTGGCCGCCGCGCGCGCCGCCTATCCGGGCCGCCGCCTGGTGCTGGCGTTCCAGCCGCACCGCTACAGCCGCACGCGCGACCTGTTTGAAGACTTCGTCAAGGTGCTCGGTGCACCCGACGTGCTGCTGTTGTCGGAAGTGTATGCGGCCGGCGAAGCGCCGATCGTGGCCGCCGACGGCCGCTCGCTGGCGCATGCATTGCGCGCGCGCGGCAAGATCGAACCGATTTTCGTCGAGTCCATGCAGGACATGGCCGACACCATCATGAGCGTGGCGCGCGACGGCGACGTCGTGCTGACCATGGGCGCGGGTTCCATCAGCGGCATCCCGCAACAACTGACGACGTTTCCATCCAACACTGTAAAGGCCTGACGTGAACCAAGCTTCAGCTATCGACGTTAAACAATTGGGCAAGGTCGGCGTCCTGTTCGGCGGCCGTTCGGCCGAGCGCGAAGTGTCGCTGATGTCCGGCGCCGGCGTGCTGGCCGCGTTGCAGAGCCACGGCGTCGATGCGCATGGCTTCGACACGGGCGAGCGCAGCCTGGCCGAACTGGCCGCTGAACATTTTGACCGCGTGTTCATCGCGCTGCACGGGCGCTTCGGCGAAGACGGCAGCCTGCAGGGCGCGCTGGAACAGCTGGGCATCCCTTACACCGGCAGCGGCGTGATGGCCTGCTCGGTCGGCATGGACAAGGTCTATACCAAGATGATCTGGCTGATGCACGGCCTGCCGACGCCGAAGTACATGGTGCTGAACGACAGCTCCGACCTGGCGCAAGTGGCACAGGAACTGGGCCTGCCGCTGATCGTCAAGCCGCCGCATGAAGGCTCGAGCATCGGCATTACCACCGTCCACGAAGCGCCGGCTTTCCAGGCTGCCTACGACATCGCCGCCAGTCTCGACGATTCGGTGCTGGCCGAGCAGTTCATCACGGGCCGCGAGTTCACGGTGGCGATCCTGGGCCAGGGCGCCACGGCGCGCGCGCTGCCGCCGATTGAAATCGTCGCACCGCAAGGCAACTACGATTACCAGAACAAGTATTTCACGGACGTGACCCGGTATTTCTGCCCGCCCGACCTCGATGCGGCGATCCTGGCCGACATGGAGCGCATCGCGCTGGCTGCCTACCGCGCCCTGGGGTGCGAAGGCTGGGGCCGGGTCGATGTGCTGATGCGCAATGCCGACAGCGCGCTGTTCCTGCTGGAAGTGAATACCTCGCCCGGCATGACCGGCCATTCGCTGGTGCCGATGGCGGCAGGCGCGGTGGGGATCAGCTATGAAGACCTGTGCCTGGAAATCGTGGCGTCGGCGCGCCTGAAAATCAACAAGGGACAGCGCTGACATGTGGCACGACGCTAAAAGCCTCAATACGACCGCCAACGGCCTGATGGCTGCGGTGCTGGTCGTGTGCGTGGCCGCCGGCGTGTGGTGGGTGTCGCAGCGTCCGATGTTTGACCTCAGCACCATCAAGGTGGAAAGCGTCGATGCCAAGGGACTGCGGCACGTGAATTACCTGACCCTGCGCGCCGGCACGCAAGGCCGCATCAAGGGCAATTTTTTCACGACCAACCTGGAAAGCGTGCGCAGCGTGTTCGAGTCGGTACCCTGGGTGCGCCGCGCCAGCGTGCGCCGCGAGTGGCCGAACCAGCTGATCGTGGCGCTGGAAGAACATGAAGCGCTGGGGACCTGGGGCGAGGATGGCCGCCTGCTGTCGGTCAAGGGCGATGTATTTACCGCCAACGTGGCCGAAGCCGAAGACGACCATGAATTGCCCGCGTTTTCCGGTCCGGACGGCAGCGAGAAGGAAGTGCTGGCGACGTATGTGAACCTGGAAAAATGGTTCGCGCCGTTGAAAATGGCGCCCGAGTCGCTGTCGCTGTCGAGCCGCTATGCGTGGACCGTCAGGCTCGATAATGGCATGAGCGTGGCGCTGGGACGCGAACAGAATCACACGATTTTAAAGGCGCGGGTAGACCGGCTGGTGGGCATATATCCGCAGCTGGCCAGCCGCCTGGAAAATATCGACACGATCGACATGCGCTACCAGAATGGCCTGGCCCTGAGTTCGGCCGGGCTGGTGATCCCGGCCGAAGGCAAGGATGGCAAGCCGGCGATCATCAAGAAGAAGATCAGCAAGCCAGTTGTAAAACCGACGTAACCGTCGTAACCGAATAACTTTAACCATAGCCCAAAAAACTAGGCGACAGAAATGACAAAAGACGCGAAAAACCTGATCGTCGGCCTCGACATCGGCACCTCGAAAGTGGTGGCGGTGGTAGCCGAAGTGATGTCCGATGGACGCCACGAAGTGATCGGGCTGGGCCAGCACGAATCGAAAGGCCTGAAAAAAGGCGTGGTCGTCAATATCGAGGCGACGGTGGAGTCGATACAGCGCGCGCTCGAAGAAGCCGAGCTGATGGCCGACTGCAAGATCCGCAATGTATATGCCGGCATCGCGGGCAGCCATATCCGCAGCTTCAATTCGAGCGGCATGGTGGCCATCAAGGACAAGGAGGTGACGGCCACCGACGTGGCGCGCGTCATCGAGACGGCAAAAGCGGTTAACATTCCGACCGACCAGCAATTGCTGCATACGGTGCCGCAGGAGTTCATCGTCGACAGCCAGGAAGATGTACGCGAGCCGATCGGCATGAGCGGCATCCGCCTGGAGGTCAAGGTGCATATCGTGACAGGCGCCGTGTCGGCCGTGCAGAACATCGTCAAGTGCGTGCGCCGCTGCGGCCTGGAAGTGTCGGACCTGATTTTGCAGCCGATGGCTTCGGCCGACGCGGTGCTGACGCCCGACGAAAAAGAGCTGGGCGTGGTCCTGATCGACATCGGCGGCGGCACCACCGACGTGGCGGTGTTTTCCGATGGCGCGATCCGCCATACGGCAGTCATTCCGATCGCCGGCGACCAGATCACCAACGACATCGCAATGGCGCTGCGCACCCCGACCGCGGAAGCGGAAGAGATCAAGATCCGCTACGGCGTGGCCAAGCAGGTATTGGCCGATCCGGG
The DNA here is from genome assembly GCF_031995485.1 of Janthinobacterium sp. Classification (NCBI taxonomy): domain Bacteria; kingdom Pseudomonadati; phylum Pseudomonadota; class Betaproteobacteria; order Burkholderiales; family Oxalobacteraceae; genus Janthinobacterium; species Janthinobacterium sp. The sequence goes on along the minus strand of NZ_DAMAGB010000008.1, from coordinate 36,255 downwards.
CGAATCGCTGGAAGTGCCGGGCCTGGGCGACCGTGGTCCGCGCAACCTGTCGCGCCAGGCGCTGGCGGCCGTGATCGAGCCGCGCGTGGAAGAGCTGTTTGCGATGGTGCACCAGGTGGTGCGCGAATCGGGCTACGAAGGCGTGCTGTCGTCGGGCATCGTGCTGACGGGCGGCACGGCCATCATGCCCGGGATGGTGGAGATGGCGGAAGACATATTTTTGAAACCGGCGCGCCTCGGCACGCCGGAGTATCGCGGTCAGCTGGCCGACGTGGTGCGCAGTCCGCGCTACGCGACCGTGCTGGGACTACTGCTGGAAGCGAAAAAGCAATACTTGCGCGGTCATATCGTGACGCGCCAGGACGGCTCCGTGAAGGCAGTCTGGCAGCGCATGAAGGAATGGTTCTTGGGGAATTTTTAAGGGCATGCAGCTCGCCCGGCAGTACACAGGTTTTTTGGCAGCAGCGCAGGTACACATAACTTAATTTAAATTTAACCGCAGTTTTCAATCTCCAGCTCTCCTACCGATATGAGGCCTGGCGCTTGGAAACCGCATTCTGATAGGAGCACATCATGGAGTTCGATATGGTCGATAACACAGCTTTAGGTACCGTCATCAAGGTAGTCGGCGTCGGCGGTGCGGGTGGCAATGCGGTTCAACACATGATCAACAAAGGCATGTCGGGCGTGGAATTCATTGCCGCCAACACCGACGCTCAAGCCCTGTCGACGTCCAAGGCGCACAACATCATCCAGATCGGCGACACCGGCCTGGGCGCCGGGATGAAGCCGGCCGTGGGCCGCCAGCTGGCCGAAGAATCGCGCGCGCGCATCGCCGACTCGCTGCGCGGCGCGCACATGGTGTTCATCGCCGCCGGCATGGGCGGCGGTACCGGCACCGGCGCCGCTCCTATCGTGGCCGAAGTGGCCAAGGAACTGGGCGCGCTGACGGTGGCCGTGGTCTCCAAGCCATTCTCGTACGAAGGCCAGAAGTGCATGGACATCGCCGACGAAGGACTGGAGCAGCTGTCCCTGCACGTCGATTCGCTGATCATCATCCTCAATGAAAAACTGGAAGAGATCTACGAAGACGAAAGCATGCTGGAATGGATGCAGCACGCCGATGATGTGCTCAACAACGCGGTGGCCGGCATTGCCGAGATCATCAACGTGCCGGGCCATATCAACGTCGACTTCAACGACGTGAAGACCATCATGGGCGAGCAGGGCAAGGCCATGATGGGGACCGCCACGGCGTCCGGCGTGGACCGTGCGCGCATCGCGGCCGAACAGGCAGTGGCCTCGCCACTGCTGGACGGCATTGATCTGTCCGGCGCGCGCGGCGTGCTGGTCAACGTCACGGCCAGCCGTGGCTTGAAAGGCAAGGAGATCAAGGAAGTCATGGCGGCGGTACGCGCCTTTGCCGCACCGGATGCGTCGATCGCGCAAGGTATCGCGTACGACGACGACATGGGCGACGATATCCGCGTCACCGTGGTGGCGACGGGCCTGGGCCGCGCCAAGAAAAACATCCAGCTGGTGCCGCAGCAAGTGCTGCGCACCGGTACCCACAACGGTCCGCTGACCCCATCGGCTTCGATGGGCGCCGCGCAAACCGTGGCCACCACCGTGGGCGTGGCCACGCCAGCCGGCTTTGACAGCGGCAAGGCGCCGGCAGTATGGCGCCGCGAGTCGGCATCGGAGCAGGTGCGCGCGATGGAAAAGAACGGCATGGAGACGTATGACATTCCTGCCTTCCTGCGCAAACAGGCAGATTAATCGCTGCTGATGCAGCCAATCGGACGGCGGCCTGAGGGCCGCCGTTTTTTTTCTGCCAGCCGTTGCCCTCGTGTGGCTTTTCTGCACAAATACGGCAAGTCAGGCATACTGTCGCGCAGTGCCGGCAGCAGCCGGCTTCCCCCATTACCGTATAAAACAAGGAGTCACCATGACGATCAAGATCGGCGATACCCTGCCGGAAGGCACCCTGGCTGAATTCATCGAAACCGAAACCGAAGGCTGCGCGCTGGGCCCGAACACGTTCAACGTGCAGGACCTGGCCAAGGGCAAGAAGATCGCCATCTTCGGCCTGCCAGGCGCGTTCACGCCAACCTGCTCGGCACAGCACGTGCCAGGCTATGTGCAGAACGCCGAAGCGCTGAAAGCGGCCGGCGTCGATGAAATCTGGTGCATCTCCGTCAACGACGCGTTCGTGATGGGCGCCTGGGGCCGTGAACAGAAAGCCACCGGCATCGTGCGCATGATGGGCGACGGCAACGCCGCCTACAGCAAGGCCCTGGGCCTGGACGCCGATTTCTCCAAGCACGGCATGGGCACGCGCTCGCAGCGCTACTCGCTGCTGGCAGACAATGGCGTGGTGACGCAGCTGAACATCGAGCAGGGCGGCAAGTTTGAAGTGTCGAATGCGGAAACGCTGCTGGGCCAGTTGAAGTAAGGCTGGATTGATCGGGGGCAGACCCTGCGGGTCTTATATCTTGAAAATTGTGTAAATTACGATCTACGGACACGTCAGCCTGCAGGGTCTGTGGGAGCAAATCCCGAGGGTCAGCCTACGGCGGCGTGTCCGATTCTATTAGCCCGAACAGTTGTCAGGGGGAGAACCCCGGATCAGTAAGACAGGGAGAAGAATCGTGATGACACCAGCAGAAGTTTTCATTGGCATTGACGTGAGCAAGAAAACGCTTGATGTCAGCGGGTATCCTGAGAAGTATCAAGCGCAATTTAGCAATGATGAAGCTGGTCGCATTGAGCTTCTTGAAGCGATGCGGGAAATACAGCCAGCCTTGGTCGTGATGGAGGCTACTGGCGGGCTGGAATTTGAAGCCGCTGCGTTGCTGGTTACTGCAGCTGTTCCGGTGGCGGTGATCAATCCGCGTCATGCCAGGGATTTCGCGAAGGGACTTGGTTTGCTGGCCAAGACAGATCAGGTCGATGCCTGGGCGCTGGCTCGTTTCGCAGCGGCCGTCAGACCGGAACAGCGGGAGTTAAAGAACGAAGCGTTAAGGGGGTTGGAAGAGGTTCTGACGCGACGGCGCCAGTTGGTTGACATGGTGACGGCCGAACGTAATCGTCAAGGTCAGGCATCGGCCAGCATGAGTGATGAAATTGAAGAGCACATTACTTGGCTGAAACGGCGTATCAAGATTGCTGATCTGGACTTGGGCAAAGCAGTTAAGGCAAGTCCTGCCTGGAGAGCAAAGGCAGACATACTGGCATCGGTTCCCGGTATAGGACATGTCGCCACAATGACATTGCTCGCCGAATTGCCTGAACTGGGGAACTTGGATCGCCGAGCACTTTGTGCGCTCGTTGGCGTCTGCCCCTTCAACCGCGACAGCGGTACGCTGCGCGGAAAACGCTCGATCTGGGGCGGCCGGGCATCTGTTCGTGCTGTGCTGTATATGGCAGCGCTGGTAGCCACGCGGCATAACCCCGTCATCAAGCAGTTCTATCAAAAGCTGCTAGATGCGGGGAAAGTAAAAAAGGTGGCGTTGGTCGCTTGCATGCGTAAATTGCTTGTGATCCTCAATTCCATGGTCCACAACAACACACAATGGTCAGCAACTAAATTAAATGGTTAAGACAGTTGCTGACCCCGGCACTTGATGTGGGGGGCAGCCAAATTCTATTACCAACCCAAAGCAACAGCTGGGGTCGGACCCACAGGGTCCGACCCCATTTTTATTGCATCGTCGGTTTGGTCGCCTCGAACAGCGCCGCATCGATATCGAACGAGTAATCGCCCTGCAGCGCAAAATACTGGCGCGCTTCCTCCGGGGCTGCATCGAACAGGTTGCGGATGGCGGCGATGCGCTCATCCGGGGTGCGCATGCGCGCCACCCATTCGTCAAACTGCATGGTCAGCTTCCACACGCTGCGCAGGCTGTGCGTGAAACCTGCATTGTCGAACTTGGCGCCCCATTCGCAGGCGCGGTAGTTGCGCACGTGCGAGCCGTCGCGCAGCAGTTCCACCGCCTGCAAGGTGGTGTCGTACAGCGCGGTCTTCGGCGCCACGATATCGACCACCAGTAACTTGCCGTTCGGACGCAGCACGCGCCAGGCTTCGGCCAGCGCGCCGGCCACGTCGCTCCAGTGGTGCGCCGAAAAGCGCGTGACGACCATGTCGAAACTGGCGTCGGCAAACGGCAGCCTGGCCACGTCGCCTTGCTGCGTGCCGATATTGTGCAGGCCGCGCTGCATGCGCGCATGGTCGACCACGTCGAGCATGGGCTGCGCCAGGTCGTACGCCACCACCGAGGCGGCGACTGGTGCGACGGCAAAGCTGGCGTGGCCGGCGCCGCAGCCCAGGTCCAGCACCACGGGGCGTCCCAGGCGGCGCGCCGCTTCCTGCATCAGCACCAGGTCGGCGCCTTGCGCGTGGATGGCGCTGCTCAGATATGCGTTGGCGGTCTTGCCGAACTGCTCGGTAATGACATCGTGCTGTTGCATGGTTTGCTCCCGTAAATGTTGGTGTACTGGCAGAATAGACGCAGCTTTATCCTGTAACAAGACAAGAACTTATACTGGTATATTTACTACCATGCGCTACCAGCATGAAAGGACGCCATGTCGCACAAGCTTGCCGAATTCATTCGCGCCCGGCGCGAAGCCGTCACCCCCGCCATGGCCGGTTTGCCCGGTGGCGGACGGCGCCGCACGCCGGGCCTGCGCCGCGAAGAGCTGGCGCAGCTGGTCGATGTCAGTCCCACCTGGCTGACCTGGCTGGAGCAGGGCAGGCCCGTATCGGCCTCGGGCAAGATGCTGGCGCGCCTGGCGCAGGTGCTGCAGCTGAGCGCGGCCGAGCGCGCGTATCTGTTCGAAGTGGCCGACAAGGCCGATCCCGAGCATGGCATGGCGCACGGGGCAGGCGCGGGCGCCGGCGAGCTGGCCGCCATCGTGGCCGCCATCGATGCGCCAGCGTATATGCTGGACCAGCAGTGGAATGCGGTGGCCTGGAACGCGCAGGCGACCGATCTGTTTGTCGGCTGGCTCGATGCGTCTTCCGATAGCGCCAGTCCGAACCAGCTGCGCTTCATGTTCCAGTCGCCTCAGGCACGTGACCTGATCGCCGGCTGGCCCGAACGCGCGCAGCGGCTGGTGGGCGAGTTTCGCGCCGATATCGGCCGCCGCGCCGACCAGGCGCCGCTGGCCGGCCTGATCGCGGAGCTGCTCGATGCCAGCGACGCTTTCCGGCAGGGGTGGGATGCGCAGCAGGTGCTGGGGCGCGATGGCGGGCTGCGCCGCTTCCAGCATCCGGTGCAGGGCGCGCTGGCGTTCAACCAGGTGACCTTGCACCTGGCGCGCCAGCATGAGGTAAAACTGGTGATGCTGTTGCCGCTGCAGTCAGCATAGCCGCCACCCTTGCTATAATCCCGGCGACCGCGTGGCGCCTTGACCTGGCCATCCTGTCCTGGCTCCGGCCGTCGCCATGATGACGGTCTATCTCCGCCAGGAGTTGCTTTGACCTCCCACAATCCCAATCTGCGCAGCATCTACGCGATGCTGGCCGCCGCCGGCATGTTTTCGCTGATGGATACAGCGATGAAGCTGCTGTCCGAAACCTATCCCGCGATGCAGGTGACCGCCCTGCGCGCGCTGTCGTCGCTGCCGCTGGTGTGCCTGTACCTGCTGTACCGGGGCGCGTTCAAAAACGTGCTGAAGGTGCGCTGGCCGCTGCATGTGTTTCGCGGCGTGCTGGGCATCCTGATGATCACGCTGTTTGCCTATGGCCTCAAGCGCCTGTCGCTGGCCGAGGCATACTCGCTGTTCTTTATCGCACCGCTGCTGATCACGGCGCTGTCCGTATTTATCCTGAAAGAAAAGGTCGACCTGGCGCGCTGGTGCGCCATCGCGGTGGGCCTGGGTGGCGTGCTGGTGGTGCTGCGCCCCGAAGGCGGCGACTTTCTGTCGCTGGCCGGGCTGGCCGTGCTGGCCGCGGCCGCCTGCTATGCGGTGTCGGCGATTACCGGCCGCATCCTCAGCCGCACCGACGCCAGCGAGAGCATGGTGTTCTGGCTGATGATCATGATGGCGGCCGGCGGCGTGGCGCTGTGCTGGCACGAATGGGTGGCGATCCGCCGCGAGGACTGGCTGCTGCTGGCCGGCCTGTCGGTCAGCGGTTTCCTGGGCCAGCTGGCGATCACGGAAGCGTTTCGCAGCGGCAAGGCGTCCAGCGTGGCGCCGTTCGAGTATTCGGCCCTGGCCTGGGGCATGAGCCTGGACTGGCTGCTGTGGCGTACCCTGCCGGATGAATACACGCTGGTCGGGGCGGCCATCATTATCGCCAGCGGCATCTATCTGGTGCGCAAGGAAGCGGCCCATATGGAAAGTGAACACCCGTAACAAATTTTTTCCGGCCAGCATTCCCTGCCGCAACTGGCTATAATCGTGGCATGTTAAAACAACGCACCATCAAACAATCGGTCCGCACCATCGGTGTCGGCTTGCACTCCGGCACCAAGGTCGAACTGACACTGAGCCCGGCCGCCATCGACACGGGCATCGTGTTTCGCCGCATCGACCTGTCGCCCGTGGTGGAGTTTCCCGCCAGCGCGATGGCGGTGGGCGACACGCGCATGGCGTCCGTGCTGATCAAGGACGGCGCGCGCGTGTCGACCGTGGAGCACCTGATGTCGGCCGCAGCGGGACTGGGCATCGACAATATGTATATCGACGTGAATGCGGAAGAAATTCCCATCATGGACGGTTCCGCGTCGTCGTTTGTATTCTTGTTGCAACAGGCGGGCGTGGAAGAACAGGCGTCGGCCAAGAAATTCATCAAGGTGATCAAGCCGGTGGAAGTGCGCCACGGCAAGGGTGACGCCGAAAAGTGGGCGCGCCTGTCGCCATACGACGGTTTCAAATTGGACTTCTTTATCGAATTCAATCATCCGGCCGTCGATGGCACCATGCAGCGCGCCTCGGTCGATTTCGGCGACGTGTCGTATATCCACGACGTGGCGCGCGCGCGCACGTTCGGCTTCATGCAGGACGTGGAAAGCCTGCGCGGCATGGGCCTGGCCCGTGGCGGCTCGCTGGAAAACGCCATCGTGATGGACGAATACCGCATCCTGAATGCCGATGGCCTGCGCTACGAAGACGAATTCGTGCGCCACAAGATCCTCGACGCCATCGGCGACCTGTACCTGGTCGGCCATCCGCTGCTGGCCTATTACACGGCGCACAAGTCCGGTCACGCGCTGAACAACCAGTTGCTGCTGGCGCTGCTGGAACAGCCGGAGTCGTATGAAATCGTCTCGTTTGCCACCAATGAAGCGGCGCCGCAATCCTACCTGCGCCAGATGGAACGCGAGTGGTCGCTGACGTAGGTCGGATTAGGTCCCTCGGGCCGTAATCCGACAACATTGTTGGCGTCTGCGGTGTTGTCGGATTGCGCGCTTGCGCGCTAATCCGACCTACGTACCATGCGTTAATTGGCGGTATTTTGCTCATTCCTTGGCGTCGCGGTGATGCCGCACCAGCCTGCGCAGCGCCGCGATCAGCTGATCGTTCTGTTTCGACGCCGGCAGCGCCGTGCTCAGTTCTTCCAGGGCCGTCATGGCCTTTTCCGGCAGCACCAGCGCGCGCGTATGGACGATGGGGGCGATGCTCTTGGTCACCTGGATCTTGAGCTTGATGCCGGCGATCTGCCAGCCTTTCTTTTCCAGTTCTCCTTGCAATTTCGGCAACTGCTGCTTGAGCTTGGCGGCCAGTGCCGCGTTCGGGATGGCCAGCACCAGCTGGCCCGCTTCGAATTGCAGGATGTCGCAATGCTCGAACATCACGGGCAGGGCCCTGGCGCAATCTTGTTGCAGGGCGGCCAGGCGCTTGACGGTCGGCATCAATGACGCCATCGTCGCGTTGCCGCGCAAGAAGTCGGTGGCGCCCGTGACGGCCGGGCCTGAGCGGGCAAAGCCGTAGCCGCGGCGCGGCGCCGGCGAGTAAGTGGGATTTCGCATGGCCGAAACATAGCACACTCGCCCGCGCATGGCGAGGGCGGCCGCCGCCGTCGCCCGCTGCCTCTTCGGGGCGCAAAATGTCCGTCATTTCCCCGCATTGTTTGTCTTAAAGCTATTGTTATATAGTGCATGATCCCAACCTTGGGGGGAACGCATGATAAAATCATCGTCTTTTGCCATAGTCGAACTCCGTGCGGTCACGCGATTGTCATCTCGCTGTCAGCTACCGAGCTTTTTTTAACGGCGTTTTTTCAAGAATTCAAGCATGTCATTACTGACCCAGATTTTCGGTAGCCGCAACCAGCGGCTGCTCAAGCAATACCAAAAAACGGTACGCGAGATCAACGCGCTCGAGCCGGTCATCGAAAAGCTGTCGGATGCCGAGTTGCAAGCAAAGACGCCGGCCTTCAAGGAACGCATCGCCGGTGGCGAATCGCTCGACGCCTTGTTGCCGGAAGCCTTCGCCGTCTGCCGCGAGGCGTCCAAGCGCGTCCTGCGCATGCGCCATTTCGATGTCCAGATGATCGGCGGCATGGTCCTGCACTATGGCAAGATCGCCGAAATGGGCACGGGCGAGGGCAAGACGCTGATGGCAACCCTGCCAGCCTACCTGAACGCCCTGTCGGGCAAGGGCGTGCATATCGTCACGGTCAATGACTACCTGGCACAGCGCGACGCCGAGACCATGGGCCGCCTGTACGGCTGGCTGGGCCTGTCGACGGGCGTGAACATGTCGCAGATGGAGCACAGCGCCAAGCAGCAGGCCTACAACTCCGACATCACCTACGGCACCAACAACGAATTCGGTTTCGACTTCCTGCGCGACAATATGGTGTACGAAGCGCGCGACCGCGTGCAGCGCGCGCTGAACTTCGGCATCGTCGATGAAGTCGACTCGATCCTGATCGATGAGGCGCGTACGCCGCTGATCATTTCCGGCCAGGCCGAGAGCCATACCGACCTGTATCACAAGATCAATGAAGTGCCAGGCCTGCTGACGTTGCAGATCGGCGAAGAAACGCCGGACGGCAAGGGCAAAGTGGACGTCCCTGGCGACTACACCAAGGACGAAAAGGCGCACCAGGTGCTGCTGACCGAAGCGGGCCACGAAAAGGCCGAGCGCATCATGACCGAACTCGGTCTGCTGCCGGAAGGCGCCTCGCTGTACGATTCGGCCAATATCTCGCTGGTGCACCACATGTATGCCGCGCTGCGCGCGCATGCGCTGTACTTCAAGGATCAGCACTATGTGGTGCAGAACAATGAAGTGGTGATCGTCGATGAATTCACGGGCCGCCTGATGACGGGCCGCCGCTGGTCCGATGGCCTGCACCAGGCTGTCGAAGCGAAAGAAGGCGTGAAGATCCAGAACGAGAACCAGACCCTGGCCTCGATCACTTTCCAGAACTACTTCCGCATGTACGCCAAGCTGGCCGGCATGACCGGTACGGCCGACACCGAAGCGTACGAATTCCAGGAAATCTATGGCCTGGAAACGGTGGTGATTCCGCAAAACCGTCCGCTGCAGCGCAAGGACCGCCAGGACCAGGTCTACAAATCGTCGGCCGAAAAATACAATGCCATGCTGATCGATATCCGCGATTGCTACGAGCGCGGCCAGCCGGTACTGGTGGGCACCACCTCGATCGAGAACTCGGAACTGTTGTCCGGCATCCTCGACAAGGCCAAGCTGCCGCACAATGTGCTGAACGCCAAGCAGCATGCCCGCGAAGCGGAAATCATTGCCCAGGCGGGCCGTCCGAAAGCCATCACGATCGCCACCAACATGGCCGGTCGCGGTACCGACATCGTGCTGGGCGGTAACGTCGAAAACCAGATCAAGTTCATCGAAGCCAACGCCGAATTGAGCGATGCCGACAAGGCTGCCCAATCGCAGAAGCTGCGCGATGAATGGCAGTCGCTGCACGACCATGTGGTCAATGCGGGCGGCCTGCACATCATCGGTACCGAACGCCACGAATCGCGCCGCGTCGACAATCAGTTGCGTGGCCGTGCCGGCCGCCAGGGTGATCCGGGTTCGTCGCGCTTCTACCTGTCGCTCGACGACGCGCTGCTGCGCATCTTCGCCGGCGACCGCGTGCGCGCCGTGATGGACCGCCTGAAAATGCCGGAAGGCGAACCGATCGAAGCGGGCATCGTCTCGCGCTCGATCGAATCGGCCCAGCGCAAGGTGGAAGCGCGCAACTTCGACATCCGCAAGCAATTGCTGGAATACGATGATGTCGCCAACGACCAGCGCAAAGTGATTTACCAGCAGCGTAACGAGCTGCTGGAAACGACCGATATCTCGGAAATGATCGCCTCGCTGCGCCATGGCGTGTTCACCGACCTGGTGCATGCTTACGTGCCGCAGGAATCGGTGGAAGAGCAGTGGGACATCAAGGGCCTGGAAGCCACGCTGGCCAGCGACTGGCAGCTCGACATGCCGCTGCAGCAACTGCTGGCCGCGGATGCGACCCTGACGGACGAAGAGATCGTCGAAAAAGTGCTGGTGGCGGCCGATGCCGTGTACCAGTCGAAGATCGATATCGTCGGCAAGGAATCGTTTGGCGGCTTCGAGCGCAATGTCATGCTGCAAAGCGTGGACAGCCACTGGCGTGAACACCTGGCGGCGCTGGACCATCTGCGCCAGGGTATCCACCTGCGCGGCTACGCCCAGAAAAACCCGAAACAGGAATACAAGCGCGAAGCGTTCGAACTGTTCGGCCAGATGCTCGACATGATCAAGAACGACGTCACCAAGCATGTGATGACGGTACGCATCCAGTCGCGCGAAGAAGTCGATGCGGCCGAAGCGGCGATGCAGCAGTCGCATGTGGAAAACGTGCACTACCAGCACGCCGAGTTCGATCCGAACGCCGCGCCGGAAGAACTGCTGGCGCCAACGGCTGGCGACAGCAACGACCAGTATGTCGACGACATGAGCGTGAGCATGGGAGTCAAGGTCGGCCGCAACGATCCATGCCCTTGCGGCAGCGGCAAGAAGTACAAGGCTTGCCACGGCAAGCTGGCTTAAAGGCAGTTTGACAGCCTGAACAAAAAACGGAGACCGCGGTCTCCGTTTTTTTTATGCCGCGCGGCCAGCATTCAGGGGAATGCCCAGTACTGGGGCGCGCGCGCCGGAACGCCGCGCAGTCCGCCCCGCTTGCCGGCCCGCTGCCCCGTCTTGATCATGGTGGCGATATCGGTCAATAGCACGCGGTTGCTGGCAAAATAATCGTGGCCCATGAAGTTCATCACGACGGTCGAGGCATCGACCAGTTCCATGCCGGGAATGGCGACCACGGGGCCGCGAATGTCGCCGATGCGGTCCCATTCGGCAAAGCCGTAGGAAGCGCGCATCGCCTTGTCATTGGCCGACGCGTACAGGGTGGTGGGCAGTTTCAGGCTGGCAAAGCGCGGCGCGATCTGTTCGCGAAACACCTCGGCGTTGATATCGGGCGCCGCCAGCACCACCTGTTTGAACAGCGGACGCAATTGAGGCCGTGTTTCAAGCAGCCCTGCCAGCGCCAGCGTCAGCGGACGGTTGCCCATGCTGTGCGCAATGATATAGATGTCGGTGGCCAGGGAATGCTCCGCGAAGTCGGCCAGGAAAGCTTGCAGATGCGCTTGCGTCCACTGGGCGGAATTCTGGTCGAATTCATAGCCTGCCAGCGTGCCTTTCGAGGGCCAGCTGTAGAACACGGGAATGGCGCCGATATCGAGATCGACCGCCATCTGGGCGGTGCGCCGCGCCGCATCGTCGAACGTATTGCTGTAGCCGTGGATATAGATGAACGCGGCGCGCCGGTCCGGATCGGCGGCGGCGAGATTCCTGATGGCGGCGAAAAAATCGGCCCGCGACCAGCGCTGCATGCCTTCAATCAGTACATATTGCTGCGTGTCGTCGCTGCTGATGAAATCGTACCAGGGCGCCAGTGGCAGTTCGCCGGGTGCGCGTTTTTCGGGAATGCTGACCAGTACGCTGCCATAGTTCAGATGCGGCGCAGCGCGGTTGGGCTGCCAGCCGTAGCTGTTTTCGCGGGGGCGAAATTCGCGGTCGGTGGCATAGTAGACGGTCACGCCCAGTGCGCCATCAATCTTGCCTGCGAGGGCGCCGGCGGCGCCTCCTGCTGCGGTCCTGCCGCCCACCAGGTTGCCCAGCAGGCCGCCCACGATGGCCCCTCCCGCGTTGGAGGACGGCCGTGGCGTGACCGCTGCATCGGGCATCGGTGCTGGTGCTGGTGCTGGACCTGGCGGCGCGAGCGCCGCGTTTTCCACCGGGGCATGGCGATCGGGCACGGTGCAGGCACCCAGGCAGCACAGCGCGATCAAGCCCGCAATGATCGTGGCGCTGTCACGCCAGGACCATAAACGGAGGCGTTTCAAATATTGCTGCATGGCACACTCCCTGAGCAGGCTGCACGGTGTTCAGAACGCGCGGATGGGTATGCTGCTACCTTAATCGTGCCCACTGCTTTTGTTTTGATCAAACACAAGCGGGCCATGCACCTGGCTTGATCCGTTCCGGTATGGATGAGGCTGCCACTGATCACGCGCCGCATGGTCAACGCCGTCGCGAAGGCGCTACAATAGCGCTTCCTTTTCCCCTCGCAGAAGAACTCATATGGCCGTCAATTCTCCCAAGCCCGTCGCCGCCGACCTGAAAGCCGTCGCCGGTATTGAAATCGGTGTTGCCGAAGCCGGCATCAAGAAACCGAACCGCAAGGATTTGCTGGTATTGAAGCTGGCGCCGACCGCCACGGTGGCCGGCGTGTTCACGCTGAACCGCTTCTGCGCGGCGCCGGTGCAGATCTCGAAAGCCAACCTGGCGGCCGTCACCGCCGGCGCCGAACCGATTCGCGCGCTGCTGGTCAATACCGGCAACGCCAATGCGGGCACGGGCGAATCGGGCCTGGCCGATGCACAGGCCAGCTGCGCCGCGCTGGCCGAACTGCTGGGCTGCACGCCGCAGCAGATCCTGCCGTTTTCGACCGGCGTGATCCTCGAACCGCTGCCGGTGCAGCGCCTGGTGGCCGGCCTGCCGCAGGCCGTGGCCGCGCTGACCTCGGACAACTGGTTCTCGGCCGCCGAAGCCATCATGACCACCGATACCCAGCCGAAAGCCGGCTCGCGCACCGTCACCATCGGCGGCCATGCGGTGACCCTGACGGGCATCAGCAAGGGCGCGGGCATGATCAAGCCGAACATGGCCACCATGCTGGGCTTCCTGGCATTCGACGCCACCGTGGCGCAGCCGGTGCTCGACCAGCTGGTGAAACAGGCGGCCGACAAGTCGTTCAACTGCATCACCATCGACGGCGACACCTCGACCAACGACTCCTTCATGCTGGTCGCCACCGGCGCGGGCAGCCTGGTGATCGACTCGGTCGACTCGCCCGACTACGCGGCACTGGCGGCAGCCGTCACCGAACTGTCGACGTTCCTGGCGCAGGCGATCGTGCGCGACGGCGAAGGCGCGACCAAGTTCATGACGGTGACCGTGGAAGACGGCCGCAGCGTGGAAGAATGCCGCAAGATCGCCTATTCGATCGCCCATTCGCCGCTGGTGAAAACCGCGTTCTTCGCGTCGGACCCGAACCTGGGCCGCATCCTGGCCGCCATCGGCTACGCCGGCGTGGACGACCTGGACGTGGGCCAGCTGAATCTGTACCTGGACGATGTGTGGGTGGCCAAGAATGGCGGCCGCAATCCCGACTACCAGGAGCAGGATGGCCAGCGCGTGATGCAGCAAAGCGAAATCACGATCCGCGTGAAACTGGCGCGCGGCGACGCCACCGCCACCCTGTGGACCTGCGACCTGTCGCATGACTACGTGTCGATCAACGCCGACTATCGTTCATGACCAGCCTCGAACAATTCCTGATCCGCGCGGAAAGCCTGCTGGCCCGCGTGGAAGCGATCCTGCCGCCGGCCGTGCCTGCAACGGACTGGAACAGCTTTGCGTTTCGCTGGCGCCGGCGGCAGGGCCCCGCCAGCCATCTGCAGGCGGTGGCGCACGTGTCGAACATCGCGCTGGACGACCTGCACAATATCGGCACGCAAAAGGCGCAGATCGAGCAGAACACGCGCCAGTTCGTCGCTGGCCGTCCGGCCAACAATGTGCTGCTGACAGGCGCGCGCGGCACCGGCAAGTCCTCGCTGATCAAGGCCTGCCTGAACCAGTTTGCCAGCCAGGGCCTGCGCCTGATCGAAGTCGACAAGGCTGATCTCTCCGACCTGCCCGACATCGTCGACCTGGTGGCGGCGCGCGCCGAGCGCTTCATCATCTTCTGCGACGACCTGTCGTTCGAAGAAGGCGAGAGCGGCTACAAGGCATTGAAAGTCGCGCTCGACGGCAGCATCGCCGCGCAATCGGACAATGTGCTGATCTATGCGACCTCGAACCGGCGCCATCTGATGCCGGAGCGCATGTCGGACAACAGCAGCTACAAGACCGACGACGATGGCGACCTGCATCCGGGCGAAACGGTGGAAGAAAAGATTTCGCTGTCCGAGCGCTTCGGTTTGTGGCTGTCGTTTTATCCGTTCAAGCAGGACGATTATCTCGACATCACGGCGCACTGGCTGGCCTCGTTCGGCTGCACGCCCGAGCAGATCGCGCAGGCGCGCGGCGACGCCTTGCGCTGGGCACTGCAGCGCGGTTCGCGGTCGGGCCGCGTCGCCTGGCAGTTCGCGCGCGACTATGCCGGGAAACTTCCTGCGGGAAAGCTGCCGCAATGAGCGACGTGAAAGTCAAACCGGTCGATGTGGCCGTCGGCATCCTGATGAAACCGAACGGCGACGTGCTGCTGGGCCAGCGCCCGGCCGGCAAGCCGTATGACGGGTATTGGGAGTTTCCGGGTGGCAAAGTCGAGCCGGGCGAAGCGATTCTCGATGCCCTGAAGCGCGAGTTTGTCGAGGAACTGGGCTTGCATATCGACAGCGCCGAAGCCTGGTGCGGCGTGGAATATGTCTATCCTCACGCCCATGTGCGCCTGCACTTCTATATC
>NZ_DAMAGB010000008.1:0-21253 GCF_031995485.1 Janthinobacterium sp. | reverse complement strand
TTCTATATCAGCCGCGACTGGCGTGGCGAGCCGCAAAGCCTGGAAGGGCAGGCGTTTGCCTGGCAGGGCACGGTCGGCGTGGAACCCTTGCTGCCGGCCACTATTCCGTTGCTGGAATGGCTCGATGTGGTGCGCCGCGAAAGCAGCACCGCCGGTTTGACAGCCGCCGCCTGATTCCCGCGCACGCCTTGCATCGCCACGCGTTTGCGCTACAGTGAGGTACCGACTGTAGCGGGAGACCTGCATGGCGCTGACCCTGACCCTCACTTTCAACGACGCCGATGAACTGCTGCTGGCCGCGCTGCACAAGCGCGCCCGCGCCCATGGCCGCAGCATCGAGGAAGAACACCGCGATATCCTGCGCAGCGTGCTGCGCCCACTGCCCAAGCGTCCTCTCGACGATATCCTGCGCGGCATGCCCGATGTCGGCAGCGATGCGGATTTCGGCCGCGACCGCTAGCCATGCCTGGCTATCTGTTTGACGCCGATGTGATTGTGGCCGCGCGCAAGGCAGTGGAAGCGCCGTCCGGCGTGCTGGCCATCTTTGACAAAGTCCCGCCCGAATCGCGCTACCTGCCGATACAGGCGGTGGCGCAGTTGCGCGCCGGCATACGGCAGTTGTGGCACAGGGGGGCGACGATGGAAGCGCTGGCCATGGAAAGCTGGCTTGAAGCGGTGCTGGCGGAGTATGCCGCGCGCCTGCTGGAATTCGACCTGGAATGCGCGCTGGTGTGGGCGCGCCTGCAGGGGCGCGGTGGCCATATCGATGCACAGATTGCGGCGATGGGCATCGCCTATGGCCTGACGGTGGTCAGCGGCCGTCTCGACCGCTTTGCCGCTTGCGGCTTACAGCTGGCCAATCCGTTCAGCGAATAAAGACATCAGTGCTGGGCAGGATGCTGCGGCTTGCTCTCGTCGTCCAATGGATCGTCGAGCGGGTCGGCGGCCGGGATGGTGTATTTTTCCTCGGCCCAGGCGCCCAGGTCGATCTGCTTGCAGCGATCCGAGCAGAACGGACGGTATTTGTTGGCCGCAGTCCATTCGACTTTGGCGGCACAGGTAGGGCAATTAACGACGGTCATGGCAAGAACGATTAGAAATTACAAAGCGTGAGTTCGAATGATACATCTTCTTCCAGCGGCTTGGGTTTCAGGTCGCCGCCCTGAGTCGTGAAGCGCACCCACAGCATGTATTTGTTGGCCGAGATTTCGGGAATCGCGCCGCTGCTTTCATCCAGGCTCAGGCGCAACATCTGGTACACCTTGCCTTGCAACATCTGCTGGTAGCTGCCCGCATTGGCCATCAGTTTCACCGGGCCGCCCGAATCGCGCAACAGGCGCAGCACCAGCGCCAGCGCATCGAACAACGGCGCCAGCGGCGCGAACCAGGCCTGGATATCGGCCAGGCGCTGCTCCGAGCTGCGCTGTTGCCAGGCAAAGTACGACGGCAAATCGAATTCGCAGGCGCCGCCCGGGATAATGGTGCGGCCCCGTATGCTCATCAGCCATTCATTGTCGCGGATATTCTGGCCCGTCTTGCCTTGCGCCGCCACCAGGGCGCCGCTGACGCTGTCGAGTTCGCCCAGGATGGCGTCCAGTGTTTCCGGTTCCACATTCGGATTGCTGCGGTAGCCAAGCAGACTCTGCCGCTGGCGCTCGAGTTCCTGCAGCAGATCGGACTTCAGGTCGGCGCGGCCGGCCACTTCCAGCATGTCGAAAATGGTTGCCAAAGCAACATGGTGCTGCATGGCGTGCTCTTGCTGGATAAAGAACTTGAATTTGTCGTACAGGTCTTCCAGCCGCAACAGCGTACGTATGCGTTCATTGAAAGGGTATTCGTAGACAATCAAAATGACATCCCTTAAGTATGGACCGGCAAGCAATCCCGTGATTCTGAACCAAGCGTCGACAAATTACAAATGCCGCGACGGCATTCCTGCCATTCTTTTTGAAAACGCGAGGTATACCTCGTGCAAGAGAGCGATCTGCGGCTCCAGTGCCGCCAGGTCGCCATTGTTATCGATCACATCATCGGCCGCGGCCAGGCGCATCGTCCGCGTCGCCTGCGTGGCCATGATGGCTTTTACCTGCGTTTCGGACAGGCCGTTGCGCTGCATCACGCGCGCCACCTGCAGGCTTTCCAGGCAGTCGATCACCAGCACGCGGTCGACGCGCTCGGTCCAGCCGCCCGATTCGACCAGCAGCGGCACCGCAAAGATCACATACTCGCCGGTGGCGCTGGCCGCGGCCGCCAGGGTGGCGGCGCGGATGCGCGGATGCAAAATGGCTTCCAGGCGGCGCTTGGCCTGCGGGTCGGAAAACACCAGCTCGCGCATTTTTGCCCTGTTCATCGCGCCATTCGCGTCAAGCACTCCTGCGCCAAATTCGGCCACCAACGCCGGCATGGCCGCGCCATCGGGCGTCGTCAGGCTGTGCGCGATCTCGTCGGTGTCGACGATGGTCGCGCCGCGCGCGGCAAACAGATTGGCCACCGTGCTTTTGCCGCAGCCGATGCCGCCGGTCAAGCCGATGCTGAAATAGGATGCGCCTTGCGCCGTGCCGGAGTCGGTCATGGATTCCATTCGATCAGCCGATCAGGCCCAGTGTCAGGTGTGACAGCGGCGTGCCGTACAGCAGCGCGATGACGCCGGCGGCAGCCAGGTAGGGACCGAAAGGAATGGGTTTGTCGCGTCCGCGTTTGGCAAACACGATCAGGCAGATGCCGACCAGCGCGCCGACCACGGACGACAGTAAAATAATTGTCGGCAGCATGGTCCAGCCCAGCCAGGCACCGAGCGCCGCCAGCAATTTGAAGTCACCATACCCCATTCCTTCCTTGCCTGTCGCCAGCTTGAAGGCCCAGTAGACGCTCCACAGGGCCAGGTAGCCGGCGGCCGCGCCGATCACGGCGTCGGCAAGCGGCACGAAGGTGCCGTTGATATTGACCAGCAGGCCAGCCCATAGCAGAGGAAAAGTCAGGTCGTCCGGCAGCATTTGCGTGTCGGCGTCGATAAAGGTCATGGCGATCAGCAGGAACGCAAACAGCAGGGTGGCCAGGCCCGTCCAGCCGCTGCCGAAATGCCAGACCAGCAGCGCCGCCAGCGCGCCCGTCAGCACTTCCACCAGCGGATAGCGCGGCGAAATCGGCGCCTTGCAGGCGCTGCATTTGCCGCGCAATACCAGGTAGCTGATGACGGGAATGTTTTCCATCGCCGTGATACGGTGGCCGCATGCGGTGCAGTGCGAATGCGGCAGCATCAGGTTGTATTTGTCGGTGTGGGGCGGCGGCTGGCCGCTTTCCACAGCCACATAATTGTCGGATTCGCGCTGCATCATCTTCGGGATGCGGTGGATCACGACATTGAGAAAGCTGCCGACGATCAGGCCGAACAGGGCGGCGACGAGTGTGACGGGCAGATTGCCGGGCGCGGCGAACAACAGGGTATCTTGCAGCATGGTGGTCTTGTCAGGTGTGATGTTGCCGCGCAAACAGTTGCTGGCACTGCGCAGTGTAAAACATCCACACCCTTCCGGGGAACTTTCGGCAAGCCGCCACAGTATTATGCTCCCATTAATTACGCGATCGAAAACTCCACGCGCTTGCCGGTGCGGGCCAGCATGTCGACCAGCGCATCGATGGTGAATTTCGGCGTTTTACGGTTGATCACATCGGACACGCGCGGGCGCGTCATGCCGGGGATCTGCGCAGCGTCGGCCTGTTTCAGGTGTTTCAGACGGTACAGGTCTGCGCCAGTACAGACAGTCTTCAAATCACCGCCCCCAGCCTGAAAATCGGCAGATACAGCGCGATCACCAGACCGCCGACCAGCATGCCCAGCACCACCATCAGGGCCGGCTCCAGCAGCGACGTCAGGATCGCCACGGTGCTGTCGATCTCCGCTTCGATAATGTCGGCCGCGCGCGAGAGCATGGCGTCGAGCGCGCCCGATTCTTCGCCGATCAGGGCCAGCTGGGTCAGCAGTTCGGGAAACACGCCGCTATGGCCCATGGCCAGCGCCAGGCTGCCGCCGGCGCGGATCTCGCGTTCGATGCGCGTGGTCGCTTCCTGGTACAAGGCATGGTTGGCGGCCGCGCCCACCAGGTCGAGCGTATCGAGCAGCGGCACGCCGGCGGCGAACATGGCGGCCAGGGTGCGCGTCCAGCGGGCAATCGCCGCGCGCCGGATCAGCGGGCCGAACAGGGGGATGCGCAGCGCCTGCAGCTGGACCTGGCGCCGCAAGCGCGGCCAGCGCCGCCAGGCTCGGCGCAGCAGCACGATGACTCCCAGCAGCGCCGCCAGCAGCCAGTACCACGATTGCACCAGCAGGCTGGACAGTTCCATCACCAGCAGCGTGGGCAGCGGCAGCGGCGCGCCAAAGCTGTCGAAGACTTGCCTGAAGGCTGGTACGACCACGGTGAGGATGACGGCCGTGACCAGGACGGCAACGGCGATAATGGCCAGCGGATACATCAGCGCGCCGCGCAGCCGGCGGCGCAGGGCGATGGCTTTTTCCTGGTGGCTGGCCAGGCGCGCCAGCAGTTCCTGCACGATGCCGGCCTGTTCGCCGGCCGCCACCAGGTTGCAATACAGCTCATCGAACAGGTGGGGGAACTGGCGGAAGGCCTGCTGCAGGCTGCTGCCCGCTTCGATATCGTGGCGCAAGTCCTGCATCAGCTGTGTCATGGCCGGCTTGGCATGCCCTTTGCCGGCGATCTCGAAGGCTGTCAGCAGCGGCACGCCGGCGCCCATCATGGTCGACAGCTGGCGTGTGAACAGCGCGATATCCTTGCGGGTCAGCGGCTTGCCGGGCGCGGCGCGGCGCAAGTGAACCCGGGTGGCCAGGATGCCCTGGCGGCGCAGCGCAAGGGTGGCAGCCGGCGCGTCGATGGCGCGCAGCATGCCCTGCACGGGCTTGCCATGGCGATCCCGGCCTTCCCATGCAAACCGCTGTTCGATCGCCATGTGCGCCTCCCCAGCGCACGTTAGCACTGGCCGCCGGCACGCCGCCAGCGCGGCACGCCGGCGGCTTGAGGCGGCTCAGTTCTTGCCGGTCTGTACCTCGGTCTGGACCACCGCCTTTGCTTTCACTTCGGCGGCATCATCCTCGTCGACATCGCCGCCCTTGCTGATGCTTTCGCCGTCTTCGCGGCGCAGGGTCCAGAACGTCAGCGAAGACAGAATCGTCACGGCGGCCAGCGTCAGGAAAGCGTGATGCAGGGCGCTGCTCAGCATGACGCGGTTCGACTGCGGCATGTCGCCCAGGTACCAGCCCGTGATCAGCGAACCGAAAGCCAGGCCAAAGCTCATCGACAGTTGCTGCATCGAGCTGGCAATCGTGCTGGCCATGCTGGAGTCGGCCTTGTCGACATCGGCGTAGGCGATCGTGTTCATGCTGGAAAACTGCAGCGAATTGAAAAAGCCCAGGCACAGGCTGATGGCGACGATCACGTACAGCGGCGTGCCGGCGCTGACCTGCGAGAACATGGCGATCGTCACGCCGATCAGCACCGTATTGACGATCAGCACCTGGCGGTAGCCGAAGCGGGCCAGCACGCGCGCGGAAATGAATTTCATGCCCATCGCGGCGGCCGCCGACGGCATCATCAGCAGGCCCGACTGCCAGGCCGGCAGGCCCAGGCCCAGCTGGTACAGCAGCGGCAGCAGAAACGGCAGGCCGCCGACACCGAGGCGCGTGACAAAGCCGCCCACCACCGACACGCGGAAGGTACGCACCTTGAACAGCGCCAGGCGCAGCAGCGGATGCAGCACTTCGCTCGAATGCCACACGTAGGCGGCCAGGAGGCTGATGGAAATAAACAGCAGCACGCCGAACGAGGTCGGATCGACGCGATGCTCGCCGAATACTTCCAGCAGCCACGACAGCAGGGCGATGCCGGTGCCGAACAGCACCAGGCCGATCAGGTCCAGCGGACGCGGCTTGTCGCCGTAATAGTCGGGCATGTAGCGGTGCGCCAGGTATAAAGCCACCAGGCCGACCGGCACGTTGACAAAGAAAATCTCGCGCCATGACAGCCAGTGCACGATCAGTCCGCCCACGGTCGGCCCCAGCAGCGGGCCGATCAGTGCCGGGATAATCACGAAATTCATGGCGGCCAGCAATTGCGACTTGGGAAAGGTGCGGATGATGGTCAGCCTGCCGACCGGCATCATCATCGCCGCGCCCACGCCCTGCAGCAGGCGCGCCGCCACCAGCATCGGCGAATTGACGGACAGGCCGCACAGGATGGAGGCGATGGTGAAGATGGCGACCGCGGCGGAAAACACGCGCCGCGTGCCAAAGCGGTCCGCCATCCAGCCGCTGATCGGAATGCACACGGCCAGGCTCAGGATATAGCTGGTGACGACGGCTTTGAGGCTCAGCGGCGTGACGTTCAGGCTGGCGGCCATGCTGGGAATGGCGGTATTGACGATGGTGGAGTCGAGCTGCTCCATGAAGAGGGCGGTGGCGACCACCCACGGAAGATAGCTTTTAACGGCGGAACTGGACATGGATGCAAACCTGAGGAGGGTGGAACGGAGGCAACAGTGGCTGGATTGTTACATAAATGGCGCGGGCGCGCCCACGGCCTGCAGGCCATGGCACGACGGCCGCTGCAAGTCCATGGAACAATTGTTCCATAGTAATAGTTGCTCGCCCGGGCTAGCATCGGTGCCGTCATTGCGACTGTTGCCTGTCGCACCACCTCTTTCCTGGAAAACCACGATGAAAAATGCCTTCTCCATAGTCCTGCTGGGTGCGGCCCTGACCGCTTGCGGCGGCGGCAGCGATAACGACAGCACGCCGGCCGCGCCCGTCACGCCACCGGTGGTAGTCACGCCGCCGGTAGTGGTCACGCCGCCGGTGACGCCGGCCACTGACGCCGTCACGGCGGCCTCGCAAGCGGTGGCCGCCCAGGCTGGCCTGGCCGTGATCGCCGGCGCGAATGCGGACGAAAGTGTCTATGACGTGGCGGCCGATATCGGCGACACCTGGCGCATCACCTTTGACAACGCGAAGAAAACCTTTGCCGTCAAGGTGCTGTCGACGCAGTTCGGCCTGGTCGATCGCAGCGGCACATTCACGTCCGTCACGACCGGCAATATCACGACCTACACCGGTACCGACCTGAGCATCAGCGTCGATGCACGCACGCGCCTGCTGACGGGTACCGTCAAGCTCGGCAGCATGAGCTCGAACGTCAGCGGCACAGGCTATGCGGCCACCGATGTGGCCAAGCTGGCCGGCAGCTATATCTTCCTCGGCGCCATGCGCAACGCGTCGAACGGCGGCAGTCCCTTCAATCCGAAAGGCAGCCTGCGGATAGCTGCCGACGGCAGCGCGCAGCTGTGCAATGGCGGCGTGTTCAATGCGCAAGGCGCCTGCACGGCGGTATCGCCGCAGCTGGCGGCGGAAAACGCCAGCCTGACGCTGGTCAGGGATGCTGCGCGTGGTTTGATCATCGCCCGCCAGGGACAGCAGGATTTCGGCATCGTCCACGTGCATGCCGGCGATCGCGGGCTGGCGCTGTTTATCGACCGCTACAGCCGCAACGACGAGAACGTCATGCGCGTCGGCACCATGGTGGCGGCCAGGCAGCAAAAGATCGGCACGGAACTGGCCGGCAGCTATGCTTGCGCGGCGCCGGGCATCAGCGCGAACATCGTGGTGGCCGGCAGCACCGCCACCATCACCAACAACACGGCAGGCAAGACGCACACTGAAGCCATCACCATCAACAAGCTGGGCCTCGGCGCGCAAGCCGTCGATTTCGATGGGATCGCCGTATTCAAGGATCCCGCCGACGTGCCGGCCGACTATTCGATGTTCATGCCCGTGTCGTCGAGCATGGCGATCGAGTTTTCCACCGACCGCTCGTATATGGGGACGTGCATCAAGAATTGAGCAGTGGCTTGTCGGATTACGCGGCTTCGCCGCTAATCCGACCTACGGCAGACATGCGTTTTACGTAGGTCGGATTAGTGCAGCGCGGCTGCGCGTAATCCGACAACATTGTTGGCCGTGATCATGGTGGTGTCGGATTACGCGCAGGCGCTCATCCGACCTACGATCGGCGCTGGCCTATGTTTTTCGTTGCGCGTAATCCGACAACACCGTCAGCGCAGCAAGCTTTCCAGCGCATCCATCAAGGGCATCGCCGCATCGGCAATCCGCTCCAGGCTCGCTTCGCGCAGGGCACTGGTATCGACGACGTAATCCGATTCCAGTCCCGCCCAGCGCAGCAGCGCCGAGCAGGCATCGGGCGTATCGAACATGCCGTGCAGATAGCTTCCCAAAATTTGCCCGTCGCCCGATACCGCCCCTTCCGGCCGCCCATCGATCAAAAACGCCGGCTGATCCAGCGCCGCGCCATGCGACACGCCCATATGGATTTCATAGCCGGAGACCAGGGCGTGGTCCGCGCCGGCAAATGCGCACTGGCCGGTAACCTGCACCAGCCGCTTGTCGGCCGTCAGTTCCGTCCTCATCGCCAGCAATCCCAGCGCGCTTGACTCGCCTGCGGCGCCTTCCACCCCCAGCGGATCGCGCACGCTCTCGCCCAGCATCTGGAAGCCGCCGCAGATGCCGATCACCTTGCCGCCATAGCGCAGGTGTTTTGCCAGGTAAGCGGGCCAGCCCTGCCGCTGCAGCCATTCCAGGTCGCCGCGCGTGTTTTTGCTGCCGGGCAGGATCACCAGGTCGGCTGGCGGTATCGGCTGGCCCTGTTTGATAAAGCGCAGGTCGATGCCGGGATGGGCGCGCAGCGCGTCGAAGTCCGTGTGGTTGCTGATGCGCGGCAGCTGCGGCACCACCACGGTGAATGCCCCGCGTTCGGTCTGCATGGCTTCCACCGCATCTTCCGCATCAAGGAACAGCCCCTGCAGATACGGCAGCACGGCCAGCACCGGCTTGCCCGTCTGCTGTTCCAGCCAGTCGACGCCCGGCTGCAGCAGCGAGATATCGCCGCGAAAGCGGTTGATGACAAACCCGAGTATGCGTGCCCGTTCGCTGTCCGACAGGCAGGCCAGTGTGCCGATAATATGGGCGAACACGCCGCCGCGGTCGATATCGGCCACCAGGATCACGGGGCAGTCGACGGCTTCGGCAAAGCCCATGTTGGCGATGTCGCGCGCGCGCAGGTTGATCTCGGCCGGGCTGCCTGCACCTTCGACGATCACGGCCTGGTACTGCCCGCGCAAGCGGCCGTACGATTCCAGCACGGCGCCCATGGCAATGGTTTTATATTGCTGGTAGTCGCGCGCATCCATCTCGGCGCGTACCTTGCCGTGAATGATCACCTGCGCGCCCGTGTTCGACGACGGTTTCAATAGCACCGGATTCATGTCGGTATGCGGCGCGATGCCGCACGCCAGCGCCTGCAGCGCCTGCGCGCGGCCGATCTCGCCGCCGTCGCTGGTCACCGCGCTGTTCAGGGCCATGTTCTGCGGCTTGAACGGGGCGACCGTCACGCCGCGCCGTTTCAATAGCCGGCACAAGGCCGCGACGATGGTGCTCTTGCCCGCGTCCGAGGTGGTGCCCTGCACCATCAGGGTGTGGAATGGGACGCTCATGTTTGCGCTGCCTGCCATTGCGCGACGATATCGCTGATCTGGCGCAGTCCTTCGGTGATTGCCGCCGGCCCGGGCGACAGGATATCGGGCGACTTGATCTCGAACAGCATCTGCTTGCGCACTGCGGGGATGGTGTCCCACTGCGCGCGCGCCATCAGCTGGGCCGGCTGGAATTTCTTGCCGCACCAGCTGGCGATAATGATATCGGGCGCGCGCCGCACCACCGCCAAAGGGTCGGCGATAATGCGCTCTTTCGCGCCGGGATGCACGGATAATTCCGGAAACGCATCGACGCCGCCGGCCATCGCGATCAGCTCCGCTGCCCAGCCGATACCGCTCATCAAGGGATCGTTCCACTCTTCGAAATAGATCACCGGCTTGCGTGTCCACGATGCGGCGCGCGCGCGGGCCCGGGCGATCTCGGCGCGCAGGCTGGCGACCAATTGTTTGCCCGCTTGCTCGCGCTGCACCAGCGCCGCCAGTACGCCTATCATGCGCAGGATGCCCTCGACCGTGCGCTGGTTGAACTGATGCACTTCGACGCCGGCCTTGACCAGGTCGCGGCAGATATCGGCCTGCATGTCGCAAAAGCCGATCACCAGGTCCGGCTGCACGGCCAGGATGCGTTCCAGGCTGGACGAGGAAAAACCGCTGATTTTGGTCTTTTCTTCACGCGCGCGCGGCGGGCGCACGGTAAAACCCGAGATGCCGGCGATCACGTCTTCGGCGCCGAGCGCATACAGCGTTTCCACCGCCTCGGTCGACAAACATGCGATGCGCTGGTAGTGGCTCATTTCACTGCCTTCGCGGCCGCTTTCGATGCAGGTGCGCTGCGGTGCTGGCGCGCCAGTTCCAGTTTCTCGCACAGGGCGGCGGTGCCGTCGACCATGCGCGGGCCGGCGCGGTTCAGCAAATCGCCGTTCAGGCGGAACAGGTTATTGTTGCGCGGCGCGCTCAAGGAGGGGAATGCGCGCCACATGGCCAGCCCGCCTTCGCTGTCCGCATCGCTCTTTTCGCTGGTGGCAAAAATCGCTTCGGGATTTTCCTGCAGCACGCCTTCGGCCGTAACAACCGGCGCCACCACCTTCATCGCGGCAAACACGTTCTGGCCGCCGCACACGCGCATCGAATCGCTGATGATGCTGGCGCCGCTGATCGTATATAAAGGATTGTCCCACACCTGGTAAAACAGGCGCACCGGCGGGCGCTGCGCATACTGCGCCGTCAAGCTGGCCAGTTTCGCGCGCAGCCGGGCGGCAGCCGGCGCGGCGACTTTTTCCGTGCCCATCAACTGCCCCAGACGCTCCATATTGTTGGGAATGTCGGCCAGTTTTTTCGGGTCGCTGTGATAGATCGGCACGTTCAGCTGGCGCAGCATGGCGATCTGGCGCTCGGCGCTGCCATGCATCCACACCACGATCAGGTCCGGCTTCATGGCGATAATGCGCTCCATGTCGTACTGGCGGTTGTCGCCCACCTTGGCGATTTTTTTTGCCGCTTCCGGATAATCGCTGTAGCTGACGACGCCGACGATTTTTTCCCCGCCACCGGCAGCGAACAGCAGCTCGGTGATATGCGGCGCCAGCGCCAGGATGCGCTGCGCCGGCTTGTCCAGCGTGACGGCATTGCCATCGTCGTCGCGTACCGAGATCGTGGCGTGCGCCGGCAAGGCAATCAGTGCGGCCAGCAGTGTCATCGTCCAGTGTTTCATGTGTTTTCCTTGTTCCATGCAATCAGTGCCTGCTCCAGCTGCTGCCAGGCGGGTTCATTGGGCGGCAGTCCCAGACGGATGCCGCGCGCCGCATGGCGGAACAGCCGTACCCAGATGCCGCGTTCGGCCATATGGCGATGAAAGTCTTGCGCGCGTTCTTCCGGCCACCATTGAAACAGCGCGCAGCCGCTGCCGGCAATCGCGTGCCGCGCCAGCAAGTGCCGCAGCCGTTCGCCTTCCAGTTGCAAACGCGCGCGCATGGCCTGCTGCCAGGCAGTATCGGCCAGCGCCGCCAGCGCCACCTGCTGCGCCGGGCCGCTGACGGTCCACGGCCCCAGCATGGCGGCCAGCGCGTTCAATAGCGTGGGCGCGGCGGCCACAAAACCCAGCCGCAGGCCCGCCAGGCCAAAGAATTTGCCGACCGAGCGCAACACGATCAGCCCCGTCTGGCCGGCATGCGTACCCAGGCTGGGCGCGTTTTCCGTATCGGCGAATGCCTCATCGACCACCAGCCAGCCGCCGCGCGCGGCCAGCCTGGCGTGCCATGCCAGCAGCAACTCGGGCGCGATGCGTGCGCCGGTCGGATTGTTCGGATTGCACACCACCAGCACCTCGCAGTCGTCCACGGCATCATGCAACTGCGCATACGGCACCTGGCGCAGGCTGTGGCCATGCTGGCCCCAGTGGTGCGCGTGTTCCGCATATGACGGCGCGGCGACGATCACGCGGCCAGGCGCGCGCAGACGGGGCAGGGCCTGGATGGCGGCCTGCGTGCCGGCCACCGGCAGCATGGCCGGCGCGCCGTAGTAGCGGCAGGCGGCTGCGGCCAGCGCGGGATCGGCTTCAGGCAGGCGGTGCCACGCATTCGGGGCGGTAGCCGGCACCGGATACCAGTGCGGATTGATACCGGTCGACAGGTCGATCCACTGCTCCAGCGGACGGCCGTAGGCGCGCGCGGCGTCGCGCAGATTGCCGCCATGCTCAAGCAAAGGTTCAGGCAAAATAGCCTCCTCGCAGATAAGACAGGCCGGCCGCCAGCGCCACCCAGATCAGCCACAGTGCGGTAGTCTCGGCGACCAGCCGCCAGGCGCGGTCGATATCGCGTGCCGCTGCCGGGCTGCCGCTGCCCAGCGGCGGGCGCCGTTCCAGCTCGCCATCGTAGACGGCGTCGCCGCCGAGAGACAGTCCCAGTGCTCCTGCGCCGCTGGCCATCACGGGGCCGGCGTTCGGGCTGCCCCAGTGCGGCGCCTGCGTGCGCCAGCAGCGCCAGGCACGTTTTTTATCGGCCATGGTCTTGCCCAGTACCACATATGACAAGGCGGTCAGGCGCGCGGGCACATAGTTCAACAGATCGTCGATGCGCGCGGCGCAGCAGCCGAACCAGTCGTAGCGCGGCGTGCGGTAGCCCCACATGGCATCGAGCGTATTGGCCAGCCTGAAGCAGACTGCGCCCGGGCCGCCGGCCACGGCAAACCAGAACAGGGTGCCAAACACGGCGTCATTGCCGTTCTCCAGCAGGGATTCGGTACTGGCCTTGGCCAGGCTGGTTTCGTCCGCGCTGTTGGTATCGCGGCTGACGATGCGCGCCGTCAGCAGGCGCGCGCCATCGAGGTCGCCGGCGGCCAGTGCCTCGGCAATCGGCTGGTTATGGTCGCGCAGGCTGCGCAGGCCCAAACACAGGTACAGCAGGAACACATGCAGCGCGGCGCCGGCCAGGCCGCACAGCCAGAAAGCCGCACAGGTGATTGGCAGCACCGCCAGCATCCACGCCAGCAGGCCGCGCAACAGGCGCGCGCGGCCCCGGTTCAGCAAGCGCTCGATGGCGCCGGCCAGGCGGCCAAAACCGACCAGCGGATGAAAGCGCCGCGTCTCGCCCAGCAGCAGATCAAGCAGCACGCCAGCCGTCATCAGCCCGGCCAGCAGCGGCAGCGAAAAGCCGCTCAGCATGGACCGCCTTTCAGGTACAGGGGCAGGCCGGCGGCGACAAATACCGCGCGTTCGCACGTAGCCGCCACGGCCTGGTTCAGCCGTCCCGCTTCATCGGTAAAGCAGCGCGAAATGGCGCCATACGGCACGATGCCCATGCCCACTTCATTCGACACCAGCACAATGTCGCAGCCGCCATGTTCGAGTTCGGCCAGCGTGTACAGAAAATGCGCTCGCTCGCTGTGGAACAGTTCGGGCAGCACGATATCGCCCACGTCCGGATAGGTTTCGCCGGACGAAAACATCAGGTTGGTCAGCCACAGCGTCAGGCAGTCGACCAGCAGCAGCCGCCCAGGCTGCGCATGCTGCAGCAGGACAGTTCCCAGGCGCAGCGGCTCTTCCACCGTCGGCCAGCCGTGCGGGCGCTGCGCGCGGTGATGCGCTATGCGCGTGGCCATTTCGCCGTCGCCCGCCTGCGCGGTGGCGAGATACAGCACTTCCTTGCCAGAGTCGCTGGCCAGCCGTTCGGCGTAGGCGCTCTTGCCCGAGCGGGCGCCGCCAAAAACCAGCGTGCGTGTCATCTGGCTGTTACCACTCGGTGCCGGCCTGCGCGCCGATGCCGGCTGCGTAAGCATGCTTGACCACCGCCATTTCGGTCACCGTGTCGGCAATCGCGATCAGTTCCTCTGGCGCGCCGCGGCCGGTGATCACCACGTGCTGCATGGCGGGGCGTTCCAGCAGGTCGGCGATCACCTTGTGCACGTCCAGGTATTTGTATTTGAGGGCGATATTGAGTTCGTCGAACAGCACCAGGCCGTAGCCGGGGTCGGCCAGAAAGGTTTTCGCCTGTTCCCATGCCAGCTCGGCTTTTTCGATATCGCGCTCGCGGTTCTGGGTTTCCCAGGTATAGCCTTCGCCCATCGCATGGAAACTGATCTCGTCGGGGAAGCGGCGCAGGAATTTTTCTTCGCCGGTCGACATCGCGCCCTTGATGAACTGCACCACGCCCACCTTCATGCCGTGGCCCATGGCGCGGATCGCCATGCCGAAGCCGCTCGAACTCTTGCCCTTGCCATTGCCGGTGTTGACGATGATGATGCCGATTTCCTTGTCGGCCTTGGCAATCGCCGCGTCGATGATGGCCTTCTTGCGCTCCATGCGCACGCGGTGGCGTTCGTTGATGGCGGCCGTGTCGTCGTTGATATGGGTCTGGTCGGTCATGCTAATCCTCTTTTGGTATGAATATCTTGCGCGTGCCGTGTTCGATGATCTCGATCGGGTGGCCCAGGTAGTCGCCCAAGATGGACGCCTGCATCACCTCGGCCACGGGGCCGGCCAGCCAGCCGCCATCGCCCATCAGCAGCAGCGCGTGGCTCGATACGCCGTGCGCCAGGTTCAGGTCATGGCCCACCATTACCACGGTTTTTTTCTGCTCGCGGCACAGGCGCGACAACAGGCCCATCACGCTGACCTGGTGCGCCAGGTCCAGCGCATTGGCCGGTTCGTCGAGCAACAGGATGGGCGTGTCCTGCGCCAGCATGGCGGCGATCGCCACGCGCTGGCGCTCGCCGCCGGACAGGCTGCGCACGTCGCGTTCGGCCAGGTGCGCCACTTCCATCGAGGCCAGCGCCGCCAGCGCGATCTTCTGGTCGTCGCTGCCTTCCCAGTAATGGTTGTCGTGATATGGGTGGCGCGCCGACAGCACCGTCTCGATCACGCGATAGGAAAACGCATCATTGCGCGCCTGTGCCAGAAAGGCCCGTTCGCGCGCCAGTGCCGCCAAAGGCCAGTCGATCAGGGCGCGGCCCTGCACCGTGACATGGCCGGCATCGGGTTCGCGCAAGCCGGCCAGCGTGCGCAGCAAGGTGCTTTTGCCGGCGCCGTTGCGGCCGATGATGCTCCAGCATTCGCCTTCGCTGATGCGCCAGTTCAGGTTTTCCAGCAGCATGCGCGTGCCGGCCTTCAGGCCCAGTTGGTAGGTACGGATCATGGTGTCCTCATTTGCGCAGCCGGTGCAGCTGGTACAGGAAGACGGGCGCACCGATCAGCGCGGTGACCACGCCGACCGGCAGCTGCATCGGCGCCAGCACGGTGCGCGCGAGCGTGTCGGCCAGCACCAGGAAAGTGCCGCCGGCCAGCGCCGCCGCGGGAATCAGCACGCGGTGGTCGGGGCCGCAGGCAAAGCGCAGTGCATGCGGCACGATCAGGCCGACAAAGCCCACGCTGCCGGCGCTGGTGACGGCGCTGGCCGTCAGCAGGCCCGAACAGAAGAACAGGCCTTTGCGCAGCGCGCCCACGCGCACGCCCAGCGTGCTGGCCGCTTCCGCATGCAGCGCCATCACGTTCAGCGATCGGGCGCTGCGCAGGGCGAAAATCAGGCCGCCGGCCAGTACCAGCCAGGGCATGGCGCGCGCTGGCGCGCCGGACAAATCGCCGATCATCCAGAACACCATGCTGCGCAAGCGGCTTTCGGGCGCGATCGACAGCATCAGCGAGACCAGGGCCATGCAGGCGGCGGACAGGATCACGCCCGTCAGCAACAGCAGCGAGGCGCCGCCTTCGGCCGCCGTGCCGCCGCGCAGGTCGCGCCGCGCAAACAGGTACAGCAGCATCGAGATGGCGACCGCGCCGCCGAATGCGGCCGCATCGACCACCCACATCGAGCACATGAACATCAGCGCGGCCAGCGCGCCGACGGAGGCGCCCGACGACAGGCCCAGCACATACGGGTCGGCCAGCGGATTGCGCAGCAGCGCCTGCATCATCACGCCGGCCAGCGACAGCGCGGCGCCGGTGACAAAGGCGGTCAGCGCGCGGCCCAGGCGCAACTCGAGCAGGGTGGCGGCGAGGGTGTCGGTCTTGCCTTGCATCAGATGGGACAGGGCGGACGGCAGGTCGGCGAGCGGAATCGCGATCGAACCGGTCATGCCGGAGAAAACCAGGCTGGCAACCGCGCACACGATCAGTATCGTGAGGATCACCGTGGCACGGTGGCGCATGTTGCGGAAAAATGGGTGCATGGACTGCCTTATAAAGCGGGGACTGCAGAACTGCACTGCGGGCGATGACGATCCTCGTCACCGCCCGCAGCTTACATCATTACCTTGTTGCCGACTTCATGGTGCTTACTTCATGCCGTAGCGTACGCCAACGAAGGCTTTCGAGCCTGGGGTCGCGTAGAAGCGGGCCAGTTCGTAGTCCTTGCCGGCGATATTGTTCCAGCGCGCCAGCACCGACCAGTCAGGGGTGAGCTGATAGGTGGCATACAGGTTGACCAGGCCATAACCACCGAGGCGGGTGGTGTTGGCGGCGTTTTCAAAACGCTGGCCCGACAACTGCCATTCGGCGCCGGCGGTCAGGCTGCCGATGTTGTAGTCGGCGGCAAAGCTGGCGTGACGCTTGGCGCGGCGTACCAGTTGCTTGTCCTTGGTTTCATCGCGCGGGTCCTGCAGGTCGATGTTGCCTTGCACATTGAAGTTGCCGAACTTGCGCGAGCCGGCAATCGTCAGGCCTTCCAGCAGCGCCTTGTTGACGTTGTAGGCGCAGCCGAAAGTGCCGGTGAAGGTCGGATCCGGGCACGGCGTGGTGTTGACCAGCAGGTCGGTGATCTTGTTATGGTAGTAGTTGGCGCTCAGTTTCGATACGCCGTCGTCATAGCGGATGCCCACTTCGGCATTGCGGCCGCGCTCAGGCTGGTTGCTTGCCAGGCCATAGCCAGGGTAGTACAGCTCGTTGAAGGTCGGCGCGCGGAAGCTGGTGCCGTAGCTGGCGGTGGCGCGCAGGGCATTGGTGAAGCGGTAGCCATAAGCGATGCTGCCGGTGTTGTGGTTGCCGAATGCCGAGCTGTCATCGCGGCGGCCGCTGATGCTCAGCAGGTTCTGGCCGCGCACCAGGTTGTACGACGCCGCGAACGACTTGGTATTGCGCGAGCCGGTCACTTCCGGCGTGCTGCTCGACATGACGTCTTCGTCACGGTAGCTGGCCAGCAGCTGCAGGTTGTCGCGGCCGAAGCGGATGTCGTTCTGCCAGGTCAGGTCGGTCTGCTTGGTGTCGATCTGGCTCTTGCTCCACGATTCGGTACCGCTGTCGTCGCCGGACTTGTCGCGCGCTTCCGCGTAACGCAGTTCGCTGGTCCAGTTGGGCAGGAATTCGTTTTTGGTGAAGACCGAGATGTTTTCCAGTTTCTGCTTGCTGCGTGCGTCGTAGCCGAGACCTGCATCGTACTGGGCATCGAGTTTGCTGTTCAGGAATGCCAGGCCAACCTGGTGACCCTTGGCCATCTGGTAGCCGATCTGGCCGCTGACGCTTTCCTTGTCGTAGCCGTCCTTGTCAGGATTGTAGGTGAACGACGAGGCACCCAGCTTCGAGGCCGAGTAGCCGTCCGATTTTTCCTTGCCGGCAGCCAGCGAGTAGCTGAAGCTGTTGTAGCCGCCGGTGGCGCCCGATACTTGCGCTTCGGCCTGGCGCGTGTTGTTGCTGCCGTAGCCAGCGGCGGCCGAGAAGCGCGGCGCGCCGTCGCCTTTCTTGGTGAAGATCTGGATTACGCCGCCCATGGCGTCGGCGCCGTACATGGTGCTCAACGGACCATAGACGATTTCAATGTGGTCGATGCTCGACAGGGGCAGGGCGCTCCAGTTGGCCGTACCGAGGGTGGACGAACCGATGCGCACGCCGTCGACCAGCACGATGTTCTGGTTGCTGTTGGCGCCGCGGATAAAGACCGAGGCCGCGGTGCCCGGGCCGCCGTTGCGTGCCACTTCGATGCCGCGCTGTTTTTGCAGCAGGTCGACCACCGAGCTGGCGCCCGAGCGCGCGATGTCTTCCGAGCTGATGGTTTGCGTATCGCTCAATACTTCGCTCAGGTGCTGTGGATAGCGGCTGGCGGTAACGACGACAGGATCGTAGGTGTCTGGAGTAGCTTGCGCAAAGGCGGAAGGCGCGGCAATGGCTAGCGCGAGCGACGTGAGGGCCGCGTGGCGGGAAACAGCATGAGTCATGATAATTTTCAGTAAGTAAGAAGCAACCAGCCGACGTCCCCGTTGGCCAGATTGAACAGAAGTACGGAACTGAGGATGACGAGCGAAGACGGCCTGGAACAGACTGGCCAGTCGGATTCGCGAACATCCCCGTTCACACACTTCCACCTGTTCTGGCCGGTATCCGGGCTGCAAGCGAGGCTGTCCTACCTTCCCATGCCGTAGCAGGCACAGTGGTTGTCAGGGACAGCTTGTCGGACGCTTTCGAGTCGAAAGGGGCGACACTTGTTTACCGTTGCGGGGGCAGCACACGTTGGCCTCTGGTCGGCATCGTGTTTCCCGTTTAACTGCGCTCATGACATGAACGCGGGCACCAAAACCCTGCCATTATACGTGCAGCAGGCGTGCACTCAAATGCCTGGCGTGACTATCGGTCGCTGGAAATCGAGCGTCACGGTGGCGCCGTAGGCGATCTGGTGGCGGTTAGACGCGGCCAGCACGGCCGTTTCCTCCAATGACAAACCGGCCTGCAAGGCGGTGAGCAGGCGGATGGTGCCAGCATGGCAAATGATGATGACAGTTGCGTGTTGTTCGCGCAACAGTTCAGTCAGAAACGACCGGATACGGGTCGCCATCGCCAGTACATTCTCGCCGCCGCCAGGCCGGTAATGCGCCAGGTCCGCCGCCCAGGCGTCGATATCGGTGCGTTCGATATCCTGCCAGGGGTGCAATTCCCAGGCGCCGAAATCCATTTCTGCCAGGCGCGGATCTTGTGTAAATTGGCTGGCTGGCAGAGCACGCGCCAGGGATTGCGCCAGGACGGAGCAGCGCGACAGCGGGCTGCTGTAGAGCGGAAGATGGGCCGGCAGGCTGGCGAGCAGGCTGGCGCAGCTTGCCGCCATATTCTGTGGCGTCACTGCAACATCGCTGCGGCCATAGCAGAGGCCGCTGGCCACATCGGGCGCCGGATGGCGGACCAGGATCAGCTTCATTGCTTGATTCACAGCCTAATAAAACCGCACGGCCGGCTGGAAGCTGGTCAGGATCGCCAGGTACACCGCCACCTCCGCCACCTGCTGCACCGCGCCCAGGCAGTCCCCTGTATAGCCCTGCAGCCGCCGCTGGCATTTGCGGCCCAGGAACCAGGCGCTGGCGATCGCCGCCAGCAGGGCCAGCACCAGCGCGCTCCAGTCGAACATGCCCAGCAAGCCGCACATAATGGCGGGCAGCAGGCCGCAGAAAGCGGCGACCACGAATTCGCCGGTGCTCATCGACTGCGCCATCGGCTTGGCCTTGCCTTCGTCGCGCGCGTAGTCCATCAGCCAGATCAGCGACACGGCCGCCAGGCGCGACAGCGGATGGGCGATGAACAATGCCGCAACCACGACTGCGGTTGGCAGCGACACCAGCGCGCCAGCCTTGATCGCCAGCAGGCACAGAATGCCGATCGCGCCATACGCGCCGATACGCGAGTCCTTCATGATCTCCAGCACCCGCTCGCGCGTCAGGCCGCCGCCGAAGCCGTCGCACATGTCGGCAAAGCCGTCTTCATGAAAGGCGCCGGTCAGGTAGATGCCGGCGGCCACCGCCAGCAGCACGGCGATGGGCGAGGGCAGCAGCCAGCTTGCCACCATATAGGTAGCGCCACAGATGGCCGCCACCACCGCGCCCACCAGCGGAAAATAGCGCGACGACTGCTGCAGCCATGCCGGCTGGTAGCCCACCCAGCGCGGAATGGGCAGGCGCGTAAAGAACTGCAGCGCAATCAGGAACAGGCGGAGTTGATGCAGCATGTCAGCTGTCCGACTTCTCGCTGACCTGCGCCGAGCCGAAGGTCGCCATCTGCTGCAGGAAATTGACGGCTGCATGCAGCAGCGGCAAGGCCAGCGCGCTGCCCGTGCCTTCGCCCAGGCGCAGGTCCAGCTGCAGCAGCGGCCGCGCACCCAGGCTGGCCAGCAGTTCGCGATGGCCGTTTTCATCGGAGCAGTGTGCATACACGCAGTAATCGAGAATGGCCGGCTGCAGCCGCGCCGCCACCAGCAGCGCGCTGCTGACGATAAAGCCGTCGATCAGCAGCACCATGCGGCGCTCGGCCGCCTTCAGCATGGCGCCGGCCACCATGGCGATTTCGAAACCGCCAAAGGTGGCCAGCACATCGAGCGGTTCGATGGCCTGCACATGTTTGCTCGCCGCCGCCTCGATCACGCGCTGCTTGTGCAGGACGCCATCTGCGGACAGGCCCGTGCCCGCCCCCACGCATTGTGCTACCGGCGTGCCGGTCAGCTTGTGCATCAGCGCTGCGGCGGCGGTGGTATTGCCAATGCCCATTTCGCCAAAGCCCAGCACATTGCCGGGCAAGGTATCGGCCAGATCCATGCCGGCCTGCATGGCTGATGCACATTCCTGCTGCGTCATCGCCGGCTCCAGCGCGAAGTTGCGGGTGCCGGGGCCTTGCTTGCGGTCGAGCAAGCCGTCGCGCGGACCGAAGTCATGCTTCACGCCCGCATCCACTATATGTAATGCGCAGTTGTTCTGCCGTGCGAAGACATTGATGGCCGCGCCATTGCCGAGGAAGTTCTCCACCATCTGCCAGGTCACGTCCTGCGGATAGGCCGAGATGCCTTCGGCCACCACGCCATGGTCGGCGGCGAACACGATAATGGCCGGTTCGGTAATGACTGGCTGCGTGTTTTGCTGGATCAGGCCGATCTGGCGTGCCAGCGTCTCCAGCAGCCCCAGGCTGCCCAGTGGCTTGGTCTTGTGGTTGATGGCGTGGTCGAGCTCGGCGGCCAGTGCGGTATTGGCCGTGGATGGGATATGAGGAATAGGCATGAAAGTAAGTGGATGCGGTGCAAGGATGCTGGTGTCACGATATCACACAGCAATATTAGAGCAGGCCAAAAATAGCCCTTGCAGGCCGTCCAGGGCAGGGCTATAATTCGTCCCCTCGCTGAACGATGCATGCAAATGCAGACTGAAGTGGAGGAAAAAGAAGGTTGACGAAATGCTGAAAAAGCTTCATACTCTTCCTTCTTCGCAGCTGACAAACACAACGCTTTGTCGATAGCGC